>DATKXQ010000028.1:0-6741 GCA_035528975.1 bacterium | reverse complement strand
AAGTTGGAAGAAGGCGGCGCGAACGGCGGTCTCGTGGACCGCGCATAACAAATCCACAGCTGGCGCGTTCCCCACCGTGAAGGATACTAGGTATCCCCGGCGGCACAATTCCGCCGCAGCATGGAATTGCCCCGCCCATTGGACGTCGTGCCTTTTCATGTTTCCCTCCTGTGGTTGGCTAGCCTTGTTTATTACCTAAGGAATTACGCGCCCTGGACGTTGACCTTGCGGAAACGCGCCGCGGCGGTGCCGTGGCCCACGTGCATCGATTGGCCCGGTTGGCCCTTGCCGCAGTTGGGCGTCCCCCACATCGCCCACTCGCTCTCGTTGCCGACGGCGTCGCAGTTGCCCCAGAAGACCGGCGTCTTGCCGGTATAGGTCGGGTTCTTGACGACGGCGCCCAGCTTGCCGTTCTTGATGAGCCGGCCCCACTCGGCCGTGAACTGGAAGTTGGTGCGGCGGTCGTCGATGGACCAGGAGCGGTTGGTATCGACGAAGAGGCCGTCGTCGGTGCCGGCGATCATCTCCTCCAGCGAGGAGTCGCCGGGCAGGAGGTTTATGTTGGTCATGCGGATGATGGGGATATTGTTCCAGGACTCGGCTCGAGCCGTCCCGTTGGAGCGCGCCTCCGGCCCCAGGACCGGCGCCGTCTCCCGGTTCGTGAGGTAGCCGACGAACCGGCCCTCCCGGACGACGTCCGTGCGCTGCGCCGGGACGCCCTCGTCGTCGTAGCCGAAGGAGCCCAGGCCGCCGGGGACGGTGGCATCGGCGACGATGTTCACTATGGGCGAGCCGTACGTGAAGTTGTTGAGCTTCTCGAGGGTCAGGAAGGACATGCCGGCGTAGGAGGCCTCCTGGCCCAGGACGCGGTCGAGCTCGATGGGGTGGCCGCACGACTCGTGGACTTGTAATGCGAGCTGCGAGGGGCCGATGACGAGGGTGGTCTCGACGGTGGGGCACAGCTGCGCCGTCAAAAGTCGGCCGGCCTCCTCGGCCACGCGGGGCGCGTGGGCCAGAAGGTCGAGGGCCCGCACGTACTCGTAACCCGCGGTGGCGAAGTTGCCGCGGAAGGAATTAGGATAGGAGCGGGTCTGGATATCGTCGTCGGAGACCGCGGTGGCGACGATGCCGCCGCCGGATTCGACGATGTCCTGCTCGAGGTAGGCGCCCTCGGTGGACGCGAACACTTTATGGGTGCGCCAAAATTGAAGGAAACCCTCCGAGACTTTAACCTTGTCGCCGCGGCTCAGCTCCGCCGTGGCCCGGACTAAAAGGTCCATCCGCTCCTCGAAGGGGACGGCGAACGGGTCCTCGGCCACGTCGTGGGCCCAGGTGCCGACGAGCGCTTCCTGGGGGGCCATCACGACCGGTTTGGCCTGAAAGCGGGCGCTCGCCCGGGCGATGGCTACCGCCTGAGCGGCCACGCGCCGCATCTCTTCGGGGCCGAGGTGGGAGGAGGCCGCGAAGCCCCACGAGCCGTCCGCGACGACGCGCACGCCGAAGCCCTCGGTCTCGGAGGCCGAAATCGATTCCGGCTTCCCGTTCTTCGCCTCGAGGCTCTCGGTGCGCCGGCGCAACACGCGCACGTCGCCGTAGCTCGCCCCCTCCGCCTTGACGAGGTCCAATACGTCGCCTATCAAATCCTTCATCGCGCACCTTCTTTCGATTTACCGAAGCGTTATCCCCGTTCTATCCGGAAGAACCCCGAACAGGCGATAATTTCGAATTTCGCGCCGGCGGCGATCCCGTCAAATAGGAGGTTAAGGCCCAGCGTATCCGACGCGGAATGGCCCGCGATTACGACGTTGATGTAGTTTTTCTTCGCGATTTCCAGGTTGTCTTCGGATATGTGCATGCCGACGAAAGTGCCTACTTTCGTATTGGTGGCCAACTTCTCGAACATCCACTTCGAACCGCCGGTACCGCCGCTCATATCGACGAATACTTCCCCCGCCCGGATGCGGGCGATATTGTTTTCGGACTTCGCGGACCGGGCCAGAACTTCCAGGCCGGTGCCGCGCAACTTGGACTCGGCGTACTCCGGCTGCGCCTTGAGCAGGGCCACCACGTCGGCCAATATTTCGGGTTGCTCGGCGTCGAATATATCCTGTAAATACTTGGTGACGCAGTTATCGGCCACCGTATGCAGACACATGAACGGCAGGCCCAAAAGTTTGGCGGCGTCGACGGCCCGCGTGTGGTTCTGGACCAGGACGCGCCGCTTCACCTCGTGGAGGCGGGGGTCGAGTATGCCCTCGGCCACGTTGATGGGGACACCCAACTGCGCCAATATGTCGGCCTGCATCTCCATAACCCGGTAGAGGTTGGCCAGGGCGTACCCTTCGGGATGGTGCGCCACGCACAGGTCGACGGCGGCGCCGCGCTCGCGGAGGCGGTCCGCCAGCACGAGCTCGCCCACCTCGAAATCTATGCCGACCATAATCGTTTTTATTTCGGCGTCTTCCGGGTCGTTGAGGATGCGGGTATCGTGGTACGGATTAACCAGCCGCTCGACGTCAAAATCGTTTTTATTTTCCGGGGACAACCCCTCGTACGTCCGACGCTCTTTGGCCAGGTAGGCCAGAACGCCGTCTTCACCTCGGGGGTCGTTTGCGCGACCGACGGCCAAAGCCCGGTCGAATAATTCACGCAGTTTCAAGGAGCTTTCCCTTTCCTTTCATGTTTGAAAATTCTCCGTTCAAAGAACCTCGGGTCAAAACTTCCCGGGCCCACGCCGGCTTCCGGAAACCCCAGGCGAACGCGGCGGCCGGGTTGTCCAACGACGCGGCGTAGACCGCCGCCGCGCGGACGCCGCGGCCGGGGTCCGCGCCCGAGAGGGCCGGCGCGGCCAGTATCTTTAAAATGCCGAATCTCCCCGCCGGCGCTTCGCCCCCGAAGAAAGAGCGGGCGAGGCCGAGGACGAACGCCGTCACCCTCACCACGCTCCACCGCCGCGCCAAAGACCAGTAGCACGGCCACGAAACGCGGCTCGCCAGCAGCAACGTCTCGTAATAATACAGCAGCGGCAGCGAAAAGAAATGGTTCTGGTGGTGGCATACGGAAACCAGGAGGCGAAACTCTTCCCGCAGCGCCCTCTCGTTGCCGCCGAGATAGCAGAGCGACGCCATCCCGCGACGGGGCGGCAGCCCCGCGGCCGGGCTCCAATGCAAATCCACGGCTTCGCCCGCGCGCGAAAACGTCCTCCCCGGCCACCACCGCGGCTCGCGAAGGCCCGGCAAGAACCCCTCGCTCCGGAGTACCCGCTGCGCCGCGCGGTAATCGTCCGGCGATACCAGGACGTCGATGTCCGTCATGGGCCGACAAGAGGGGCTGGGGAAAGAAGCGAACGCGACGTCCACGCCTTTAATGGGCAAGGCCGGTATACCGGCGGCGGCCAACGTCTCCTTCAATTCGTCGAACAGCTTCCGGCGCAAGAGATTGGCCGCCAGGACGGCCCGGCCCTGCGACCGCAAATCTTCCACGAACGCCTCGCCGGCGGGAAAATCTTCGCCGCTCAACCGGAAAGCCAGGAGCGCGGCCAGCCGTTCCTCTTTCAGGGTCTCGTACAGACGGCCCCACGAACCGAAGGCCCTCCGCGCTTCGACCAGCGCGCCGACGTCAACCGATTCTCCCCCCAGGGCGCGCGCGACCAGGCGCCGCGCCGACACGCTCGTCACGCTTCACCTTCCGGGTCGGAATAGGCCTGGTAATACTGGCTATAGTACCTGTACCCGTACGAGCCGAAAACCCGCGACATGTCGACCTGGTTGAAGACGACGCCCAGCACCCTGCACCCGGACCTCGTCAGCAATTCCAACGCGCGCCGGGCCGCGTTTCTATCCGTCCGGCCGGCGCACACCACGAAACAAACGCCGTCGGCCAGGGCGCCCAGGACGAGCGCGTCCGTCACGGCCAGAACCGGAGGCGCGTCCATAAAAATGCGCGTAAACTTTTTACCCAATTCTTTCACGACCGCGCCGAATTTTTTGGCGCCCAATAACTCCGAAGGGTTGGGCGGCACGACCCCGCTCGGCAAAACCGTCAGGTTCTCTATTCCCGTGGGCCTCAGCGCTTCGTCCAGGTCGGCCCGGCCCATTACCACTTCCGCCAACCCGGGCACGCGCTCGAGGCCGAACGCGCGGTGGATCGTGGCGCGCCGCAGGTCGCAATCCATCAGCAAAACGTCGTCGCCCGCCTGGGCGAAGATTATGGCGGCGTTGACGGCGGCGGTGGTCTTGCCGTCTCCCAGGCCCGTGCTCGTAACCAATACTTTCCCGACCTCGACGTCGACGCCCGAGGCGCGAATGGCCGTCCGGAGCGTGCGAAACGCCTCGGCCACCGGCGATTTGGGGTAATTGTGCGTTACGAAATAAGTATCTAATTTATCCGGCCTTCCCGTCAGCCGACCCGCGACGCCGCCTCCGATCCGCGGTATAATACCTATCACCGGTTGGTCGATGCAGCGCTCCACTTCCTCGACGGTGTTGAGCGAGGTGTCGGCGAACTCCAAGGCGTAGGCCACTCCCACCCCCAAAAAAATCCCCAGCATTATACCGACTATAATATTCTTGGCGTAATTGGGGCTTACGGGGGCCTTGGGCACGAGCGCGTAATCCACGACCCGGATGTCGGCCGTGCGCATCGCCTCGTTTATCTTGGCTTCCTGGAGTTTCTCGAGCAGCATCGTGTAAACCTGCTCGTTGACCTGGTAGGCGCGCACGAGGCGGTTTAACTCCATTTCCTTTTCGGGCAAGGAGGACGTCAATTCCCGGTACTCGCGCATGACGTCCTCGAGCATGGCCGTCTTCTCGTCGGCCAGCTCGACGTTCGTAGCCAGCTCGCCGTGCTCGAGGGCGTCCGAGAGGGCGCGCCGGAGTTCGTCTTCCGTGGCGGCTATCTCCGCGTCGAGGGCCCTCACGGACGGATGCTCCGGCGTCTTCGTTTGGACGAGGTCGGCGCGCCGGCGGCGCAGCTCTATGAGCTGGTTCTCGAGCAGCTGGAGCGTGCTGCCCGCCGCGAACCGCGATATCAAAACCTCCTCCGTCGGGAACGATCCCGTCTCGCCGCCGATGGCATTACGCCGCCGCTTCAGGATATCCAATTCCACCGCCGAAATCCGGCGGTCCAGACTCTCCTCCACCAGTTGCGCCTCGAGATCCCCGAGCAACGTGACGTAGCGCCTGGTCTCGGCGCTCAAGTCGAGAGTACCGGTCTCGCGTTTGAAGGTCTCCAGCTCCATCTCGGCTTTCCGAAGGTTGCTGGCCGTTCTCTCTATCTGTTCCTCGATGAATACCCGGGTAGTCGTGGCCTGGAGTTTTTTCTCCTCCAGGCTGATCTCCACATAGGCGTCCGCGACGGCGTTGGCGAGGTTGGCCACTTTCTCGGGGTCGCGCCCCTTCACCGTCAGACTCAGCATGTTCACGTTCTCGACGGGTTTAACCTGGATGCCGCTCGCCAACCCGCCGACGACCGCGTCTACCTTTTGGACCTTTATGGTTATCTCGTCGCCGGCCCGGGCCCGCTCCGTATCGACGAGGAATGACCCGAACTCGACCTTGAAGGGCTCTCCCGCGCGGCCCGTGCCGACGGGTCGACCCTCGTACGTCACCTCGTAGGACCGGGCGTCCCGAAACCTTATGACGAGGTCGCCGCCCGGCGTCCCCTCGACGAAACTGACGTCTCGCACGGCGTTGCGGAGGCGCGGCGCCGCGGAAGCCACCTTATAGGTCATTTTGAGGCGATTCGCCACCGTGGTCAGCAGGGCGCGGCTGCGCACTATCTCGATTTCGGTTTCCAAAAAGAAGGGGTCGTAATAGAACGAGGGGAGTATGGTCGCCCCCACCACGCGTTGGCTCACTTTGATTTTGACCGAGGTCTGGTAAACCTTCGGCATACGAAGGCTGACGAGAGTCGCCAACACCACGGTCGTCAGGAAAATTATGACGACCGTCCATTTCCGGCGCGTTAGGACGCGAAGGTAATCCCCCAGGGAAACCCCCGCATCGAACGCCCGCAGCTCACTCTCCGCACGCCTGGTTTCGTTCATGGAAGGCAAACGTTATTCGTTGTGGCCCTCTTTTATCCCCGCCGGGTCGACGCACGTGACCTTGATCTCGCCCTCGGGGGTTATGTATACGGCGTAATCGACGTCGTCCTCGCCGTCATCGCCGGGGCAATCGAAGACGCTCGGGTCCGTCGTGTACGCCGGGCCGTCCTCCGGTTCGACCAGGTCGCCGTCGGGCGAGAGGTCCAACTCCTCCAAATCCGAGGGCTTGCCGTCGGGGTGGTCGAAGCCCCACATTTCGGGGCCGAGCATTATCGCGATCTTTTCCTGGTTGGACCGACACTTCCTGACGCGCTCTTCGGTCGTCAATTTATCGTCGCCGCGGCCGCCCAGCATCGAACTTATCGCGATACCGAAACCCACGACCATAAGTATCGCCAGGCCGCCGCACGCCGCCATCACCAATCCGACGAGGGCGCGGCCGCGCCCCGCCGCCTTGCGCTTGAGCGCCCGCAGGGCGAAGACGATAACGCCGACGTCCAGCGCCAGCGTTACCGCCACAGCGACGACGAGGGCCACCAGGTTGCGCGTCGTCTCGCGGGGCGCGAGCGAAAACTCGCCGCCGGTGCCGCCCCATTGCGCGAGCGCCCACATTATCGCTATAAATACGATAGGCCACAGGCCGACGGCACCCGCGACCAAAATCGCCGTCGCCCTCTTTTTCGAAACGGCGCTCT
>DATKXQ010000027.1:0-2700 GCA_035528975.1 bacterium | reverse complement strand
TCACTACGACAGCATATCCGACGACCCCATGCGGCTCGCCCCGGGCGCCGACGACAACGGCTCGGGCGTCGTCGCGGCGCTGGCGGTGGCGCGGGCGTTCGCGGACCTCGATTTCGAGCGGACCGTGCGGGTGGTGCTCTTTGCCGGCGAGGAGCAGGGCCTGGTGGGGAGCCGCGACTACGCGCGGCGGGCGAAAGCCCGCGGCGACGACATACGCGGCGTATGGAACATGGACATGGTCGGCTACGTCGGCCGCGGCCCGAACGACTCGATAATGTATTACAAAGATGACTCGGCCTGGATGTACGCGGCGGGCGCTCGCGCAGGGCGCCTTTACGTCCCGGAGCTCACGTTCGCCGGCGAGAATAACCCGTTCCGCGCCAACAGCGACCACTACTCCTTCTGGCAGCAGGGCTATCCCGCCATTTACCTCTACGAGGACTCGAGCAACGGGACCTATCCGTACTACCACAAAACCACCGATACCATGGACCACCTGTCGCCGCCCTTCATCGCGATGAACGCGCGGTTGACCGCGGCGGCGGTGGCCGGCCGGGCGGGCCTCCTGGCCGGGGGGCCGGCGCTCTCGCTGGACGCCGTGCGCGTTTACCCGAACCCCTATAAGCCGTCGGTTGTCGGTACGGTCGGCGTCACCTTCGACCGCGTGCCCTCCGACGCCGCGATAGCGGTTTACGACCTGGCGGGCGGGAAGGTGGCGGCCGGCGCGCCGGACTCGGGGGGCGTGTGGAAGTGGGACGCCGCGGTGGCCTCCGGCGTCTATTTCTACGTTGCGGAACGCGACGGCGAACGTCGCGCGGGGAAGGTCGCGGTTGTCCGATAACCCTCAGCGGGACGCGCTTGCGGTTTTCGACGTCGGCACCAATACGGTGCTTTATTTGCTTATGGCGCGCGGTGCCGGCGGGAAACTCGCGGTAGAGGACGAGGGTATCGCGCCGACGCGGCTGGGCGAAGGGCTGGCCGCGGGGGGAAGCCCGGCGGCGATAGCGCGCACGGTGGAGGCGCTGGCGTCGTTCGTCGAGCGCGCCCGGCGGCGGGGTGCGACGGCGTTCAGGGCGGTCGGCACGGAGGTGTTGCGCCGCGGCCGGTGGCGCAAGGACTTCGCGGCCGCGGTCGCGACGCGCCTGGGCCTGGCCGTCGAGGTCCTCTCGCCGCAGGAGGAAGGGGAGCTCGCGCTCGTGGCGGCGCGGCGGAGCCTCCCGCTCGGGCCGGGGTTACTGACGGCCGTCGACGTGGGAGGAGGCAGCGCCCAGGTGGCGCGCGAGGGCGGCGACGGCGCGACGTCGGTCGCTAGTTACGCCGTGGGGTGCGTACTGGTTACGGAGAAATTTTTGGCGGGGGAGCCGGCCGCGGCGGCGTGGGAAGAGGCGCGCCGTTACGTGCGAGCTACGTTGGCGGACGTTGCCCTGGCGGCGGGGGACGTCGTCGTGACCGGCGGCACCGCGACGGCGCTCGTTACGTTGGCGTTGGGTACGGCGGAGTACGACGCGGCGCGGGTGCACGGTTGCGTCGTCGCCGCGGAAGACGTTAATGCCCGGGCGGAGGGTGTTTACTATATGCCGCTGGAGCGGCGGCGCGCCCTCGCCGGCATGCCGGCGGCCCGGGCTGACGTCTTCCCCGCGGGCGCGCTCGCCATAGCCGAGCTCCTGCGCCGTCTCGACGTCGAACGCGCCACCGTCTCGGCGCAGGGCGTCCGCTTCGGCGTCGCCTACCGCTACTTCGACGCCGCTTAACTTTCCCTATAAAGTCGTTTGCGGGGGAGTGTCTCCGGCCCCAACGCGCGGCGGTTTACCCGCGCTTCTTCGCGGCCTTCCGGCCGCGTATTTTTTCCCGGAGGACGTAGAAGCCGAAGCGCGAGTCGACGAAGAGGTACCGGCGCCACAGGCGGCCCGGTTCCTGGGTCAGGCGGTAGAGCCATTCCAGGCCGCCGCGCTGCATCCACCGGGGCGCGCGCTTCACGGTCCCCGCGGCGAAGTCGAACGCGGCGCCGACGCCGATGCTGACCGGTACGCCCAGCCGTTCCCGCACCGCGTCCAGCCAGAGCTCCTGCTTGGGCGCGCCGAAGGCGGCAAACAGGACGTCCGGTTTTGCCTCGCGAACGCGGCGGAGCGTCTCTTCGTCCTCGGCCAGTTCCTCCGCGGACATCACCGGCGGCGCGTAGATCCCCACCACGTTCAGCGTCGGGAAGCGGCCGCGCAACGCTTCGGCGGCCCGTTCGGCCACGCCGGGCGCCGCGCCCAGATAAAAGAGGCGATACCCCTTCGCGGCGGCCCGCGGCGCCAGCGCGATGAAGAGGTCCGCGCCGGCGACGCGTTCCTTTATCGGCGTACCCAGGAAGGCGAGCGCCCACTTGAGGGGGACGCTGTCGCAGGTCACGAGGTCGGCGCGGCCGTACGCTTCCCGGAACGCCGCGTTCTTCCGCATTAGCATCAAGTGGTCGACGTTGGCCGTCACGATGACCCGAGGAGAGCGGTCCTCGACGAAGCGGTCGATGACGTCGAGCGCCTCGGCCATGGAGACGTCGGCGATCGCCGTGTCCATGACGGGGTAACGCGGGAACGTCACGTCGCGCGACATGGGGAGCTAGCGCTCGATCCTTTCGGCCAAATCCGCGAACACCACGCGGAAGAAGCGGTAAGTATCGGCCGGCGCGTTAATCTTGCTCTTCTCGGGGCCGTAGAT
>DATKXQ010000026.1:0-4827 GCA_035528975.1 bacterium | reverse complement strand
CGAGCGGTACGTTCGCGGGAAACTCGACGTTGTCGAATACGACGACCTTCCCCACCGCGCCCGAGGCGTCCAGCCGCAGCGGCGCGGCGAACAGCGATACCGCGTGCCGGTCGTTAAATCGATACCATATGCGGAAACGATAAAAGAACCCCGGGTCGGTCTTAAGGTCCCGCGACAGGGAGATTTCGGTGCCGCCCTCGTTCGGGACGCGCACGTCGTTATAACCGCTGAAAACCGCTCCCGCCTCGACGTCCGCGAGCCAACTCGCCGCCGCGGAAACGGCCGCGAGGCAGGACGCCGCCGCCCACAACGAAAACGCTTTTTTCATGGTTGCCCCCTCGCCGGCCGCGTACGGCGCGCCCCGTTCCGACTGTCCCGGCCGAAGGCGCCTTCGCTCTCGGCATCACTTTTTCTTGCGGCCCGTAAGGAAATACATGGGCATCGGGCCGAGGGTATGTAACGGCTTGGTACCCCGGTACTCGAACTCGAACTCGCCCGCCAACTCGTCGCGCACCGCTTCCGAGACGTTTATCCGTCCCGGCTCGCCGGCCTCGTGCAACCGGGAGGCCACGTTCACGGTTTCTCCCCACACGTCGTAGATCATCCGCCACCCCTTGACGAGGCCGGCGATGCAGGGCCCGACGTGAATGCCGATTCTAACTTGCCACCCGCCCTTTCGGACGAACTCCAGAATATGGAGCGCGGCTTCGGCGCAGACACCCAGCTGGTTGTCTTCCGTGAATAATCCCCCCGCGTACATATAACCGTCGCCCACGGTCTTCAGCTTCTCCAACTTGAGGTCTTTCACTATGAGGTCGAACGCGTGGAAGTACGCCGACAGTTTCGTCAGCAACGCCTTGTGATTTATGCGGGTCGAGATGGTCGAAAAGCCCACGAAGTCCACGAAAACGATAGCGACATTCGGTACCAGCCGCGGGATCGACGTATTAGTTTCGGCCAGCTCCTGTATGACCTGCTCCGGCAGGATATTCCGCAACAACTCGTCGGCGCGGCGGTGGGCTTCTTCCAACTGCTCGGTCTTGAGCTCGAGCTCCGCTTCGGTCCTCTTCTGGTCCGTTATGTCCAAGGCCACGCCGATCGTTTGCCGGTAATCGCCCTTTTCGTCCAATAGCGGCGTGGACGATACTAATACGTCGCGCAATTGGCCGTCCTTGCGGCGCATTACGACTTCGTATTTCGTGGAGGTCCTTTCCCTCTTCTTGGCTTCGGTAGCTTCCAACACTTGCCGGACGTATCCCTCGGGCGTTAAATCCCGCATGTTCATTCCCGTCAGCTCTTCCTTCGAGTACCCCACGATATCGCAATACGCCTGGTTAACGAAAAGGATATTCTCGTCGCCGTCGACGACCGCAAAGCCGTCGTGGATCGTTTCGATCAAACTGCGATAGCGTTCCTCGCTATCCCGGAGCGCCTCGATGCTCCGCGCTCGTTTGATCGCCATTTCGGCCTGGCGGGCGAAGACCGAAAGCCTTTCCAGCTCCTCGTCGTCGAAGATACCCCCCGTCTTGTGTATCGTCAATACGCCCAGCACGTCGCCGGCGTCGAACATCGGCACCGCTATCACGGATTGATCGCGGTCTTCCCCGACGTCGGTGCCCGGTACATGCGCGGAGATCTCGTCGTCGGCGCCGATGTTGACGTATTCCCCTACGCCGGTCTCGGCCACTTTCCCGGTCAGACCCCGTCCCAACGGTACGTTGAAAGCCATCACCGCTTCGTAGTCCCTTAAGTGGTTGGCGAAAATGGGCTCCAAAACGCCGCCTTCCCGATTCAACAGATAAACCGTGCAATCGTCGCCGTCCAACAGCGCCATCGCCTGGTCGGCGATTTGGCGCAGGACGGCGTCCAGCTCCGTTTCGTCCGCCAGCGCCAGGGTCGTATTGTACAGACTGCGATAGAGCTTCTCGCTCTTGCGCGTTTGTTCGGCGGCGCGCACGCGCTCCGTTACGTCCTCGGTGATAATCACCGCGCCCACGATGGCCCCCGCCGGGTCGCTCAAGGGGTTGATTTTGGTATTCAAAACCCGTTTCCCCTTCTTCAACGTCCGGTGGACCAGGCCCGATTGCTCGAAGGGCACACCCTCCTTAAGCGCGCGCTCGATGGCTTCCCCCAGCGGTTCCTCCCGCAGGACGGGGAAAGCCTCGAAGATCGTCCGGCCCACCAATTCCTCCGAATCTACGCCGAATTGCTCCTCCATACCCCGGTTCCATATCTGCACCATGCCGTCCTTGTCCAAAGCGTAAATCCCCACCTGCGTACTCTCAATAATGTTGGAGGTGAACTCGCTGATGTACCTGATTTCCTCCTCGGCGCGCTTGCGCTCCGCGATCTCCCGCTGCAACTTCACGTTCGCGATCCGCAACTCGTCGGTCCGCTCGTCCACCAAAACTTCGAGGTGATGACGATACCCGACCAGTTCCTCTTCGGCGCGCTTCTCCTCCGTCACGTCTCGACTGAAATAAGCCAACCGGGCCACGTCGCCCCGCGCGTCCGTTATCGGGTAAATGTCGTTCTCGTATATCGCGCCCGGGTACTCGTCTTCGAAGAAGAGAGGAGCTTTGCGCCGCACCGCTTCTTCGAAACGGCGCTTCCGCGGATCGGCCAGCGGAGGCGGCAAGTAGTAGGAAAAATCTCGACCCATAACTTCCTCGGCCGGAACTCCCAATCGGGCCAGGGTGGCTTCGTTCAACGCCGTTATCTCCCCGCCCCGGGCGGCCACGAACGCGTACGCGCTGCGCGACGTTCCGAGTGCTTCGGCGGGATCGCGACCCGCTTTCAACGTTTCCTCGAGCCGTTCGCGCTCGCCGATAGCGGCCACCAATATCCGCAGCTCCCTATCTTCCCCCGCGCCTACCGCGGCGGAATGTAAATACGCCCGGAACCTCCGGCCGTCCGCCCCGGCGGCCGACACGTACGCACAGACCTCGCCGTCGCCGTCCAATACTTCGCGCAGCGCCGCGGCCGACACCTCTTCGTCCGCGTCGATTAACACGGCGAAGGGAACCGGCTCCCGCGCCCCGTCCTCTTTCAGGCCGAAGGTTTCTCGGGCCGCGGCGTTGGCATAAAACACTCGGCCCTGGGCGTCGACCCGGAAACAGGCTTCGGCCGAGCCGTCCGCGACGGCGAGGAATTCTTCGAGCGGAAGGTCGAGCGCGCTTTCCGCCTCCTTCCTTTCGGCCGTCGGCCAACTGAAAACCGCGACCCGGGCCACGCGGCCGTCGTCCCCGCATACCGGGAATAAATAGTTATCGTAAGGTTCGGCGGGGCGGGTTTCTTCGAAATGGACCGGTTGGCCCGTACGGACGACGTCCTGCACCGACGTTCTCCTGCGTTCGACTACGGGCGGCGGTAAAACGTCCCATAGCGATTTTCCGCGCAGTCCCCCCTCGGCCAGCCGCGTCCTCAGTCTCGCCGTTTCGTTGAAGTTAAGTATAACGCCGTCGGTGTCGAGCAAAAACGCCACGTTGGCGGGAGCGTTCAGCAGTACGCGGGCCGTCTCCTCGTTTTCCCGGAGCGCCTCCTCTCCCCGTTTGCGGCTGATCGCCGCGCCGAACTCCGACGCCATCATTTCCACGAACGCCATGGTATGAATATCGGCGCCCTCGAGGACCATGGTCAACGCGCCGAGGACCTCGTTCTCCGAGCGCATGGCGGCCGCGATCACGTGTCCGCCCTCCGCGGCGTCGCCGTCGCCCGAGCCGCGCGTCGCCTCCTCCCCAAGCCAATCGTCCAGGAACACGGCCACCCGCGACTCGAGTATCAATTTGACGTTGGCCTCGTCCACGGGCAGTATCTCCCGGTCCCGGTAGAAGCCCGGCTCCCGGCCGAAGGACTTCGCGAGCCGCAACCGTCCATTCCCCTCTTCCACCAGGTATATGGCGCCGGCAATTACCCCCGGGGTGTCGGCGAGGAAGGCCGACGCGGAATCCAACATTTCCGTCAGAAAGGCCGCCTGATTTATGGCCCGGGTTATCTCGTTCAACCCCTCCAATATCTTCACGTGTCGTTTTAATTCGCTCTCGGAACGTTTCGGTTCCGTTATGTCGGCGGCGGAACCGATAAATCGTCTCACTTGGCCGTCCTCGTCGGCCAGCGGTATCAAGCGGATAATGAAGTGCTGCCGCCCGGGACCTTCGCCCACCTCCTTGCCGTAAACGCACGGTTTCCCCGCCCGTAGCGATTCGAAACGCTCCCTTATCGCCTCCAGTTGCTCGGGAGCGGCGATGTCGGCGATGCGCTTGCCGTCGTAGAAATCGGGCGTCCGGCCCTCCACGGCCGCGAACGCCTCGTTGACCTTTTCGTAGCGGAGGTAGCCGTCCTCGTCCGATTTCACGGACCACAGCAACACGTCGACGTTATCGAAAATGGCGTGTAAGTCCCTCGCCGCTACGGCGGCAAGTTCCCGGTGTTTATCCCGCTCGTCTTCGATTCGTTTACGTTCCGTAATGTCCTCGACGATGCCGTCGAAGTAAGCGGTTTCGCCGTCGGCATCTCGGACGGCGCGGGCACCGACGGCCCCCCAAAAAAAGCTGCCGTCGACCCTCTTCAATCGCACTTCGTAACCCGATACGACGCCCGCCGAAACGACCCGCTCGATGAATTTCTTCCGGTCGCCGGGATCGACGTACAGATCGGCCACGCGCGCCTTAAGCATATCAGCCGGCTCCGCGTAACCGAACATCCTGGCCAAAACGGCATTGGCGGATAATACGCGCCCTTCCGGGTCGGCGGTAGAACGGAATACCCCCACCGGAATGTTGGCCTGCAGCGAACGGTACCGGTCCTCGGATGCCCGCAGCGCCTCTT
>DATKXQ010000025.1:0-5681 GCA_035528975.1 bacterium | reverse complement strand
CGATACTACGATATCGCAGGTCATGGAGTATTTCGAGACGTTCTTGTCGCGGATGATCCTGTGCCGGCGCGCGGCCCGGCGTCTGGGGTGCAATTTCAGCCTGATCATCAACGGCGTTCAAATGTTATAGGCGACGGCGATGGGGTGATGGTATGCGTTGGCGAATCGGGATGCCGCTGGTCGGCCTGGCTTTGGCGTTGGCGGCCGGCTGCGGCGGCGCGGCGGACAAGGAGGAACCGGTGAACGATGAGGCCCAAATGTGGCGCCGCCTCAACGCCATGGTGGACGGTCAGATCGAGGGTCGCGGCATTTCGGACCCGGCGACGCTGGCGGCGATGCGCGAAGTGCCGCGCTGGGAGTTCGTTCCGCCGGACCTCGGCGGCCGGGCTTTCGAGGACAACCCCCTCCCCATCGGCGAAGGCCAGACGATATCCCAACCCTACATCGTCGCCTATATGACGGAGGCGCTCAAGCTCCAACCCGGCGACCGCGTGCTGGAGGTGGGAACGGGGTCGGGGTACCAGGCCGCGATACTCGCCGCCATCGCGAGCGAGGTTTATACCATCGAGATAGTCGAGTCCCTGGGCGAGCGCGCCCGCGAGACGCTGGAGCGTCTGGGTTGCGAGAACGTGCGCGTTCGCATCGGCGACGGGTATCGCGGTTGGCCGGAGGAGGCGCCCTTCGACGCCATTATCGTAACGTGCGCGCCCGAACACGTTCCGCAGCCGCTTCTCGACCAGCTCGGCGACGGCGGCCGGTTGGTCTTGCCGCTGGGCGGCCGGTATCCGCAGATGCTCAGGCGCTATACGAGGCACGGCGAAAACTTCGACGAGGAAGACCTCGAGCCGGTGCTCTTCGTGCCGATGACGGGCGAAGCTCAGGAAAATTAAACCGTTCGTGCGGGCCGGGCCGACGGCCGCGGCGCGCGGGAGGTGTCGCCGATGGCGAACGAGAGAGACATCGAACGTTACTTCGAGGAATTGGGCTACAGCTACGAGATGTTGGGGCCCCAGATGTGGATCGTGAACGCCGGAGCCGAAAGCGGCTTTGGGAAAGTCGTCGTCAGCTATAGCCCGCCGTTGGTGGTATTGCGTCTCAAGGTGGCGGAACTCCCCAAGGGCAAGGACGACGCCAAGCTGTTCCGGATGCTGTTGGATGCCAACGCGCGCGACATCGTCCACGGCGCCTTCGGCCTGGAGGACCGGGCGATCGTAGTCGTGGATACGTTGGAAGCGGAGTATATGGACGCGATCGAGCTCCAGGCTTCCGTCGACGGCATGGCGTTTGCCGCGGCGACGATCGTACCGCGTCTCAAAGAATTCGGCTTGACGTAAGGAGGAACGCCCCATGGGTGTTTTGGAACGGATCGCGAAGGTCGTCGAGGCCAATATAAACGCACTGATCTCTTCGGCCGAGGACCCCGAGAAGATGCTCGAGCAGCTCATGGTGGATATGCGCGAGCAGTACCGGGAAGCCCGGCGCCAGGTGACCGTGGCGCTCGCCGACGAGAAGCGGCTCGACGCCAAGTACCGCAAGGCCAAGGGCGCGGCCGACGAGTGGCAGCGGCGCGCGGTCGTGGCTCTGCAGAGGGGCCGCGAGGATTTGGCCCGCGAGGCGTTGCTCCGCAAGCAAGAGAACGCCGCGGCCGCGGCCGAGTATCTCGCCAGCCTCGAGCAGCAGAGCGTCCTCGTCGAGAGGTTGAAACAGGGCCTCGTCGCGCTCGACCGCAAGATAGACGAAGCCGTGCGCAAGAAGGACCTCATCATCGCCCGCCAGAAGCGCGCCGAGGCCGCCCGTACGATAAACCGCGCCGTCGCCTCCGTCGACGACCAGAGCGCGTTCGAGGCCTTCGCCCGGGTCGAGGAGAATGTCGCCCGGCTCGAGGCGACGACCGAGGCGGAAGTCGAGGTGGCCGCGCTCGAGGGGACGAAAGACCTCGAGGAGGAGTTCAAACAACTCGAGGCCGGCGACGTCGACGCCGAGCTCAAAGCGTTGAAATCCACCCTCGGCCTGGCGCTGGCCGCCGGCGAGCCGCTTGCCGCGCTTCCCGAGGGCGACGAGGAGGAACCGGAAGCAAACGAGGCGGGAGCTTAAGCCGCGGTTATGAACTGGAAAACCGTACTCCGACCCATCGGCCTCCCCGTGTTCCTCGTGAGCCTGGTTTTCTTGCCGTTCTTCCCGGTGGCCACGGCGGCGGGGGCGGCGTTTTACGCCGGCTCCGTATATTGGGCCTACCAGCGGGAGCGTAACAAAGCGCTTCCGCGCGGAACGGTGGACGAGGTAGCCCGGCTGCCGTACCGTCGCCGCAAGCTCGCGAACCACGCCGTCGCCACGGCGCGCGACGTCGAACGGCGGCTCTCGCGCCTCCCGCGCGACATGGTCGTGCGGATGCCGCTCACCGCCGAGGATGCCGGCCGCCTGGCGGCGGCGGTGGTTTACTACCTCCGCGAGGAAGCGGACGCCCGCGAATTGGCGCGGGCGGGCGGCGGCACGGAGGCCGAGGAACTGGCTAAAAAAGCGGCGGCGGGCGCCGAGCGGACTTTCGCCAGGATGCAGAACTTACAGAATTCGCTTATGGCGCTCGCGTTGGCGAGCGCCCACGTCGACCGCGAGATGCTGGCGGCGGACGCCGAGGACGCCACGGACGAAATATTGGCTCTGCGCCGGGCCATGGAGGAAGCCCGGGCCGAGCTCGGCTCGGCGCCGACGCGCCTCGCCCTCGAGGGCGAAACGGCCTCCCCGGAAGGCGACGAGAAGGGATAAGGATTTGCCGCGCCGCGTTTTAATACTTTTCGTCGCCGTCGCCGCGGCCGCTTGCGCCGGGGCGCGCCCCTTGGAAGACGTCAGGTGGTGGAACGGCGTCCTGGGCGTCTCGGGCGAATTCCGCACCGTATTCGACAATACGGAATATTCCACCTTACGCCTGGCGAAGCCGGGCGAGCGGACTTACTTTTTCTCCGACCTCACGCTCTACGCCGACTTCCACGTGGCGGAGGGCATCCTGGTCCGGGTGGGCGGGAAGGCCGACTACGAGTTCGGCGACGACGCGCCCGGGGCGCCGGGGCCGGCCGCCTACCTTCGCTTCCGCGGGACGTTCGATACGGAACGCCACCACTGGACCTTCGGCCACTTCCGCGAATACGTATCGCCGTTGACCTTCACGCAGCGGGACTACGACGACGACCTCGCCGGCATGCGCTACCGCCTGACGTGGGGCCCCAGCGACAGCCGGATATTCCTGGCGCGGACGTCGACCGTGGGCGAGGAACGGTACGAGACGTTCGCGGGGGGCGGCCGCTTGTCGCTCCGGCCCTGGGAGGTAACCGAGGTCGGCGCCAACCTGGGAGGCATTCACGAGGGCGGCTTCGACACCGGCGGAGGTTCCCCGCCGCCCGGCGGCCGCAAGCGCGAGGCGGGCGTGGGGTCGCTGGATTTCAGGCAGGACATTTTGTGGGGCGTATTCGCCGCGGGCGAGGCGGCCGTCTCCTTAGACCGCGGCGACCGGGAAGAGAAAACTTTGCGGGACAACGCCTATTGGTTCGGCGTCGGGTGGCGCCGCGGCCCCTTCGAGGTGGCCGGCCGCGTTTTCCGCGTGGGGTGGGCGTTCGCGACGCCCTGGGGCGAGAGGTTCCTCCGCAACGAGGAGGGGTACATCATCGTCAGCGATTATTACGCCTGGACGGTCCGGGGCGCCGCGACCTTCGAATTATTCGATTCCGCCTTTTTGACGCTGGGCCTCGAGGCGGGCGTGAAGTATAAAGAGGAGAACTTCGACGAGCGGGACTACAGCTTCAATATCGAACTCATCAAGTTCGACGTTTATTTATAAGCCGTCGTTTCCCGGATAAAATACGCCGCCCGGTCGGGCGGCTTTTTTATTTCGTAATCGTTTTTCTCGACCCCGGCGGTTACGTCCGCTCGAGCGTTTTCGCGACCGCCGCGGCCACCTCCGCGCGAGGCACTTCTACTTGTTCTCGTTTCGCAAAGTCCTTCAGTTGGACGATGCCCCTCGCCACCTCGTCCGGGCCGATTATCACGACGACGGGGAACCCTTTGGCGTCGGCGTAGCCGAGCTGTTTCCCGAGCTTGGCGCCGGCCTCGAGGTAAGTTTCGCACTTCAAGCCGGCGGCCCTTAGCTCCGCGGCCGCCTTTAGCGCTTCGGCCAGGACCGTCTCGTCGTAGACGGCGACGAGCACGTCGGCGCATGCGCCGTCGGTCGCGGCGGCGCCGCGCTCCTCCACGACGGCGATTATACGCTCGAGGCCGAAAGACGTCCCCGTCGCCGGGAGGTCCGGGCCGCCCAGCTGCGCGATAAGGCGGTCGTAGCGGCCTCCCCCCGCCAGGGAGCCGACGCCGGCCTCCGGGACAAGGGCCTCGAAGATGGGGCCGGTGTAGTAGTCGAGGCCGCGGGCCATGTGGAGGTCGAAACGCAAGACGTCGTCGGGGACGCCGAAATAATTCAAATATTCGGCCAACTTTTCCATGTCGGCGACGCCGGCCAAACCCTCGGGTAAGCCGCCGACCGCTTGACGCGCCGCTTCCGCGTACGCATCGAAGTTCGCCGTCGTCGGCTCGAGCAGCGCGGCGACGATGTGCCGGGCTTCGTCGGCCGTCGTGCCCGCCTTGACCAGTTCTTCCTCGACGCCTTCTTCGCCGATTTTATCGAACTTGTCTATAGCGCGGATCGCGGCCGGGTGGGCGTCGGCGGCGATGCCGGCCGCATCCATAAAGGCCGACAGTATTTTCCGGTGATTTACGCTTATGCGGTAATTTTTAAAGCCCAAAGCCGCGAGCGTCTCGTGCATCAGCGCTATCATTTCGGCGTCGGCGAGCACGGAGGCCGCGCCGACGCAATCGACGTCGCACTGGACGAATTCGCGGAAGCGGCCTTTCTGCGGCCGTTCCGCCCGCCATACCGGTTGGATCTGATAACGCTTGAAGGGTTTGGGGAGGTCCTGGTTCGCGGCCATGACGCGGGCCAGCGGGACCGTCAGGTCGTAGCGGAGGCCGAGGTCGGCCTCGCCGCGTTCGCCCGCCGCGCCGCGCTTCAATATTCGGAATATAAGTCGGTCGGCCTCGTCGCCGTACTTCCCCGTCAGGACGTCGAGGCGCTCCACGGCGGGAGTCTCGAGCGGCGCGTAGCCGTAGCTCTCGAAGACGCGCTTGACCGTCGATATAACGTGCTCCCGGGCCCGGAGCTGGCCCGGGAAGTAGTCGCGCGTTCCTTTGGGCGGTAGGGGTTTCATCTATAGCCGGCGCAAGGCCGGGGGCTACCGGGTGTAAAGCCGGGTTATACGAGTTCGCCGACGACCTTCTCCGCCGCGGCGAGGACCTCGCCGGACTTCACGAGCTCGGCCGTGCGGTTGATGTCGTACTGCGTCGGCCGGTCCTCCTCCATGAAGTCGACGTGCTTGCGGACGAGTTTGTACACCGCCTCCGCGGCGGCGCTGCCCTGGAGCGGCCGCCGGTGGTCTATGGCCTGGCAGGCCGCGATGAGCTCGATGGCTAATATATACCAGGCGTTGCGCAGGATCTGCTTGGTCTTGATGGCCGTGTTCATGCCCATGGAGACGAAGTCTTCCTGGTCGGCCGCGGCGGGGATGGAGCCGGTGGCGGCGGGGTGGCAGAGGATGCGGTTCTCGTTCACCAGCATGCCGGCGGTGTACTGCGTCAGCATCAGG
>DATKXQ010000024.1:0-9436 GCA_035528975.1 bacterium | reverse complement strand
TCAAGTCGCCGGCGACGGTGGAGATATACGACCTCGCCGGCCGGCGCGTAGCGCGGGAGGAGGTCGCCGCCGGATGCGACGAGTGCGTGTGGCGCCCCGGCGGCGAGGCGCTGAGCCCGGGCGTCTACCTGTATTGGGTTGAAGGCCGGGAGCAGGAGGAAACCGGGAAAATCGTAATAACGAGATAACGAGAAGTAAGGGGAAAATATAGGGCAGACAATATAGCGGCCGTGGCGCCGCGTTTCGGGCGGTGGCGCAGCAAAACCGGCCGACCTTGTGCCGTAGCCGGTTGCCATTTACGGCTATTGTGCTATAATATAAATAAGTAGGATTCAAGGGATGTTTCCGAAATACGCATATCGGTCGATAGCCGCCGTTTCGGTCGCCGCCGCAGCGGCCTGTGTAACGCCGGGCCGCGCCGACGAGGCGCCGCCGGCGTCTCGCGACGCTGTAATCGCCGCCGCTTTGGACAGTATTACGCCCGCCGAGGTAAGCGGATATATCCAATATTTACAGGATTTTAAAACCCGGTATTCTTATATGCCGGGTTGCGATGACGCGCGGGACTATATCCGCCAGACGCTCGCCGGTGCGGGCTATGTTACGCGGCTCCAGGAGTTTCCGGGGGTATGTCTGAAGAAGGGTTATTGGGGCGACGACAAGGCCGCGTGGGTTCTGACCGCCGGCAGCACGCTGTACAATTCCGTCGACGGCGGCGGGACGTGGGAGCGCCAGGTGACGTTGGCCCCGGGTCACGTTTACGACGCCCACTTCGTCGACGCGTCGGTGGGGTACGCGGCGTCGGGGATGAGCACGGTCGCCAAGACGGAGGACGGCGGCAAGACGTGGACGAATCTGCGGGTGGACAAGGGCGCGGAAGACGCCATGCGCGCGGTATTTTTCGTCGACCGGGACGTGGGGTGGGCCGCGTGCAACCACGGCTCGTCGCCCCGGATCTACGGCACCGTCGACGGCGGCGAGCATTGGGCCGTCCAGAGCCTTCCGGCCTACGGGTGCCCGCATATAATAGCTTTCGGCGATTCGAAGGAGGGGTGGGCGGTCCCGAGCTGGTACGAGGACGACGTCGTCTACCGGACCGAGGACGGCGGCGCGAGCTGGAGAGCTCAGGATTTTCCCGTGTGTCCGGCGGAGGTCAGGTCTTTCGTGGCGATAAGCGGCGACGTCGCGTGGGCGGTCTACGGCGGCTCGCGCTTAGTTTACACCCGGGACGGCGGCGGGAGCTGGCAGTATGAGGAAATCGCGTACGACGCGGTTCTCACGGCCTTGTCTTTCGCGGACGCTCTTACCGGCTACGCCGGCGGCGACGGCGTATTGTACAAGACGGAGGACGGCGGCGCGACATGGCGCGGGCTGCCGGTAGCGCCGGACGTTTTCTGCGGCGGCCTGGCGTTCGGGGACGCCGACCACGGCCTGATAGTCGACCTCTTCGGCGACGAGTTATACGTCACGAGCGACGGGGGCGCGAGCTTTGTGAGGGCCGACGGTCGGTTGGATATGTTTTGGGAAAACGTGATAGCCGAGCGCCGCGGCTCGGAGACCCCCGACGAAATCGTCATCCTGGGCGCCCACTACGATTCCTCCTCGGACCGGCCGGCCGACGGCGCGCCCGGCGCGGACGCGAACGCTTCGGGCGTAAGCTGCGTCCTCGCGGCCGCGGCCGCTTTCCGCGACCTCCCGACGGGCCGGACGTTGCGGTTCGTCTTCTTCGGCGGCGCCGAACAGAGTTACCTCGGGAGCCGCATCTACGCGAAGGAGGCCTCCGCGAAGGACGAGAACGTAGTCGCGGCCGTCGTGTTGGATATGGTCGGATACGACGAGGACAAGGGCCGTCGCGACGACGCGATAGTGAGGTTGAACGGCGACTCCATCTGGCTGGGCGATTACGCCGGCGCGGTGGCCGCCCTGTACGAGTTGGGGTTGACATTAGACTACGACATGACGGGGCCCCCGGGCGACTACTGCTCTTTTTGGGAAGCCCATTACGACGCGGTCGGCCTTTTCGAGGGCGGCCCGGGGTCTCTGGCCAAAATGGTCTACCCCTACTACCACACCGCCGCGGACACGTTGGACAAGCTCAACGTCCCGTTGGCGACGCGCGCCGGCAAGGCCGCGGCGGCGATGGTAGGACACCTGGCGTGTTCCGAATACATAGGGGTCGAGGATCCGTGCGCGGCGGCCGGCGCCGGTCCCGGCGCCCGGGGGCCGCTGTGCGTTTTCCCGAACCCGTATCGCTACGGTTCGGCCTCCGGCGTGACCTTCCGCGGCGTCGCGGCTCCGGCGAAGATAACGGTCTACGACGTCGCGGGGCGAAAGGTCGCACGCTGCGACGTGGCGCCGGGTTGCGAGGATTACCTGTGGAAGCCGGCCTCCGGCGGCGAGACGCTGGCGCCGGGAGTCTACGTGTACCGCGTGGAGGGGAAGGACCAGCTCGAGGTCGGGAGGCTGGTCGTCGCCGGCCGGTGACGCCGGCGGGGCGCGTAAAGGGTATTTTGGCGCCGCCAGGGCCGTCCGGGAGGGCGGCTTTTTCGCGGGGCTCGTATCATCCGCGGCGCGACGGCCTCTTGAGCGAACGCGCCGGCCCTCGGCCCTTTTTCCCTTGCTATTTACGCCGGCGTCGTATAGTATCAATGAAAGTGGGGACGGGCGTCGAGACGGGAACCCCGGCCCCGTGCGGAGGGCTTAGGCCGGATTTCGTTTAGTCGGCGCGCGTGGCGCAGTGGCGGGCGCGGTTCGTTATGAGCGGCAAAGAAGTCGTGGCGTTATACCCCGGTACCTTTGACCCCGTTACGTACGGGCACCTCGACATCGCGGAGAGGTGCATGGGGATTTTCGATCGCCTGGTAATGGCGATCGCCGTCAACCCGGCCAAGGAGCCGCTGTTCGACGTCGACGAGCGGCTCGAGATGTTGCGGGAGGTCACGGCCGAGTTGCCGGGCGTCGAGGTGGATAGTTTCGATACGCTGACCGTGGAATTCGCCCGTCGTCGCGGCGCACAGGTTATCGTGCGGGGTCTCCGGGCGGTCTCGGATTTCGAAGAGGAATTCAAGATGGCTTCCGCCAACCGCAAACTCGCCGACGAGATCCACACCGTTCTGATGGTACCGTCGGAGAAATATTTTTACCTCGACTCGAGTTTGGTAAAAGAGATAGCGCGTCTGGGGGGGCCGGTGAGCTGTTTCGTTCCGCCCCCCGTCGAGGCGCGCTTACGGGAGAAGTTGGCGTCCCAGGATTACTGACGTGGAAGATAAAAACTCCCCCGGGGCCGGCGGTTTTCATACCGTCGTCGTAAGCACGGACGGTACGCCTTTCGCGATGCGTGCGGTCGAGGCGGCGTTTCGCTTCGCCAAGAAGGACCACGCGAAAATAATAGTAATATCCGTAGTCGACACGTCGGTGTTGGCGGATTTCGCGGGGCAATCCTCCGGCCAGCGGCGCAAGGTGGAGCGGGAGCTCGAGCTCAACGCCGAGGAGGCCGTGGCGAAAGTGGGGAGGCTGGCCGAGGAATGGGGCGTCGATGCCGAGATCATCGTAAAGAAGGGACGCCCGCACATCGAGATCGTCACGGCCGCGACCCAGGCGGAAGCGGACCTCATCGTCATGGGCAAGAGGAGCGGCCACCGGGCGGGACGTCATCCCGTGGGCGGGGTGACGCAGCGCGTCGTCGAGGACGCCGATTGCGCGGTTTTGATAGTACCCTGATGCCCCGTGGGGTATTTGGGCTTGACACTTCAACGAGCGGTTGCTAAACTTTCGAGGCCACAGAAATCATCATACTGACGGGAGAGCGAGAGATATGAAGCGTGTGTTGATTATCGCCCTCGCGGCGGCGCTCGTCGTGGCGCTCGTCGCGGCCACAAGCTGCAAAAGGGGCAAGAGCGCCTCCGAGATGGAGCCCCTCCTCGTCGTGCTCGGGCCGACTTTCGACCCCGCGAAAGCGCCCAAGCAGTTCGAGCCGCTGGCGGCGTATCTCGAGGAGCAAGTCGGCCAACCTTTCAAGTTCCAACCCACGAAATCGCGCGATGAATTCGGATCCGTGGTGAAGGACGGGAAGGTCTCGTTCGTCTTCGCGAATCCCTTGGACTACTTCGAGGTAGCCGAGTATTCCATCGTGCTCGTCAAGGCCAACTACCCGGGCAAGGGCTCGATGGCCCAAGGGTGCATAATCGTCAAGGAAGGGGAAGGTATAAAGATCCGCGAGGTGGGCGAGCTCAAGGGTTCGTCGATAATGATAATCTCCGATAGCTCGCTCGCCGGTTACCTTTCCCAGAAGATGTTCTTCGACCGCAGCGACCTCGACTTGGACCTGGACTTCGACCTGGGTAAATCGCGCGACGCTACGGCGGAAGGGGTCGTGGCCGCGGTCGCGGCCGGCGAGGTGGAATACGGTTGCGTACCGGTCGATCTCTACCCCAGCCGCAAACCGTACAAGGGGACCGAGGTCTTAACCATTTGCGACAAAGTCCCGGTGGAGGTCTTCGCGTTCGTCGAGATGGGCGGAGACAAGATGTTGGGGGGTAAGGTGCGGGATGTCCTCAAGGCCATCCCGAAAGGCGACCCGGTATTGGCGCCTTTGGGAGTGGATAACCTCAGCCTGACCACGGCCGCGGAGTACGATATGGTTACCAATTTCCTCACCCAGGATAAAATCGACAAAGCTCAACGGCTGTCGTCCGAAACCCCCGTGGAAACCGCTACCGAATAGTAGAATACGAGTTGCGACTTTTTTACGATGTAGGCCGGCGGGTAAGCAGGAAATTGTTGTATCCGCCGGCCCGTTTTCTCGGCCGCCTCGGCATCGGCCCCGCGTTTTTTACGTTGGGCGGGTTGGCCCTGGCGGCGGGCGCGGGGGTAGCGTTCGCGTTCGGGCGCTTCCGGACGGGCGCGGTGCTCGTTTTGGCGGCGGGTCTGGCCGACGTGATGGACGGCGCGGTGGCGCGGGCCAACGAGCTCGGCAGTCCGTTCGGCGCGTTCATGGATTCGGTCGTGGACCGCTACAGCGAGGCCGCTTACCTCACGGGGTTGATATACTACTACGCCGCCGCCGGCGACAAGGTGATGGCTCTCCTGGCGGTCCTGGTCTTGTCGGGTTCGGTTCTCGTGTCGTATACCAAGGCGCGCGCCGAGAGCCTGATAGATGAATGTAAGGTCGGCATCATGGAACGGCCCGAACGGGTCATACTCCTGGCCCTCGGGTACCTTGTCGGGGGGTACGGCGCATTCGTAGCGCTCTTGCTCCTGGCGCTATTGTCGCATTTTACGGCGATTCACAGGATATTTTACACGCGCGCCAGGCTTGTCGCCTCCGGACGCAAGCGCTAGCGGGCGGCGTCCGCCGCGCCGTCGTTTGGAAATCGTATGCCGCGCAAGAGGGATATCAACGCCGCCGCCGCGGGATTCTTTAGGCTGGCGCGACCTGCGGACTGGGCGCTGGCATTTGCGGGGGCCGCGCTCGGGGCCCGCCTTGCGGGGAGCGGCTTCCGCCCCGACGTGGCGCTCGGCGCCGCGGCCCTCGCTACCGTCATCGCGGGGGCCTTCGTCAACGGCGATTGGCTGCACCGCAAGACGCGCGTGTTGGCGAATCCGAGCAACCCCCTGGCGCGGGAGTGGGTCCGGCCGGGCGAAGCCAAGTGGCTCGGTTTCATTTTACTCGCCGTGGGCTTGGCCGCGGCCGCTTATCTCGGCCTCCGTCCCTTCGCCGCCGCCCTTCTTACGGCGGCGTTTATGTTATTGATAAATTACTTCTTCGACAAGGCGTACTTCGTACGAAATGCGGTGGCGGCGGCCGTGGTCGTCGTGCCCGTCCTCTACGGGTGGTTCTGGCTCGCGCGGGGCGCCGAGGCGCCGGTGGTGGCCGCGACCGCCGGCGGGTTGATGGCCATAGCGGCGAGCGTTTTCCGGGACGTCGAAAACCGACGCGCCGACGAGGTGGTCGACAGGAGGACCTTGGCGGCGGCCGGCGGTCGGTTGCCCGTGATCGTGGCGGGCGGTTTCGCGTTGGCCGCCACCGCGATCTCGGTGGTCCCTTACCGGCTGGAGGGGTATTCCCGGCGCTACCTCGCGCTGGTTGCCGCGGTGGGCGGCCTTATGCTATTCTACACCATATTGAGCCTCCGGCGCCGCGAGCCGGACCCGCTGTTGGCGGCCTCGACGGCGCGCATGATAAAATTCTTGATCTTCGTTTTCTTCATCGGTACGTACTGGGAGCTGTACTTTTAGCACCATGGTCTCCTACGTTTCAGAAGCGTTGCGACGGAGCTACGACGCGGTGGTCGTGGGCGGAGGGCCGGCGGGTTCCGCCGCGGCGTTGGCGGCGGCAAACGAGGGCGCGGACGTACTCCTGCTCGAGCGCAAAAAGGAGGTCGGCCGGCCGGTCCGGTGCGCCGAAGGAGTGCCGGCGCGGAAGTTCGAGTCGCTGCTCGAGTTCGACGAGAAATGGGTCAGCGCGGTGGTAAACGGCGGCGTGGGACATTCCCCCTCCGACATCACGGTTCGCCGCGACTACCCCAACGTCGGCTATATTTTGGACCGGGAGGTGTTCGAGCGCGATTTGCTCGGCCGCGCCGCCGCGGCGGGCGCCACGACGCTCCTGGCGGCGGAAGCGCGGGACGTCCGCGTCGTCGACGGGGGCGCCGAGGTCGACGTCGTATGCGACGGCCGCGTGCGGGGCACCGTCTCTTGCCGGGCCGTCGTGGGCGCGGACGGCGTCGAGTCGGTCGTGGGTCGAAAGGCCGGCCTGACGACGGCGCTCGCGCCCGGCGACATGGACGTGTGCGCCGAGTACGTCCTGGCCGGCGTCCGCGAGGAATTCCCCGACTATATCCATCTCTTCCTGGGGCGCTGTTACGCCCCGGGCGGGTACGCCTGGGTTTTCCCGAAGCGCAACGGCCTTCATACCGTGGGCGTCGGCGTGACGCCGACGGAGGCGGGGGGACGCGGCCCGTTCCATTACCTGGACGCCTTCGTCGCCAGGCGGTTCCCGGGCGCCAAGGCGGTGGCCGTGAGGTCCGGCGCGGTGCCGGCGGCCAAGCCCCTACCGAAAATAGCGAACGACCGGGTGGCGCTCGCGGGCGACGCGGCCCGCCAGGCGGACCCCTTCTCGGGCGAGGGGATATGCCAGGCCCTCCTGGCGGGGCAGCTCGCGGCGCGCGCCATATGCCGCGGCCTCGGGAACGGCAATCTCTCGCGCGAGCTGCGGGGCTACCAGGACGAGTGGATGTCCATCTACGGCAACCGGTACAAACAGCATTACAAAGTTCGCCGGGTCATCCTGAGTATGGAAGACGGCGAAATAGACGATACCATCGAGATCCTGCGCGACAAGCTCGACATCAGCAAGATTAAATCGTCGGAGATATTCGCGACGTTCCTGAAGGCTTTGTGGAAGAATCCCAAGCTCGTCTTGAGATTCCGGCATCTCCTGACCTGAACGCTGAGCTCTATGATGAAAGAAAAAGATTTGGAAGCCTTGAACGCGCTGGCGGACCTCGACGACCGGAAGCGGGAGTTCGACGCCCTCGCCTCGACCTTGCCGACCGGGGTCGCCGAGCGGGGAGCGGAGCTGGCGGAGGCGAAAGAGGAGCTCGAAAAAATCCGGCGGCGGTTCGAAGAGGCGCAGCGGGAGCGGCGGCGGCTCGAGGGGGCGATCGAGGACAAGACGCAGGCGTTGGCGAAATACCGCTCCCATCTCGACTCCGTCAAAACGAACAAGGAATATCAAAGCTTGCAAAACGAGATCGCCGTTACCAGGGAGAGCGTATCCACAACCGAGGATAAACTGTTGGACCTGCTGGACCGTATGGAAAGGGACCAGCGCGAAGTCGACGAGCGCGGCCGGTCGCTACAACGACTCGAGGCCGACGTTACGCGCGCCAACCGGGAGGCGGAGGAGCGGCTGCGAGACGCCGAGGTTCAACTCATCGAGGTCGCGGAGAAGCGCGAACGGCTTATCCCGACGCTGTCGCAACCGGTGCGCGGCGAATACGGGAGGTTGTACGAGCACTACCCGGGCGGCGCGTTCGCCGTGGCCGCCGACGGCGTGTGCCGGGGGTGTTACGTAAACGTGCCGGCCCAGGTCGTGGCCGAGCTCCGCGCCGGCGCCAAGCTATACCGGTGCGAGTCCTGCGGCCGCTTCATACTCAAAGTGGTCGACGAATAGCGGCCCGGGGTGCGCGGCGGTGAAGATACTCTTTTTAAATCCCCCCTTCCTTCCGAAGTTTTCCCGCGAGCAGCGGTCCCCCGCGGTAACGAAGAGCGGGACCATTTATTACCCCATGTGGCTCTCCTATGCCGCGGGAGCGGCGGTGGCGGCGGGCCACGACGTCTCCCTGGTCGACGCGCCCGCGGACGCGGGGTGGACGCTCGAGCGCGTAGTCGCCGCGGCCGAGGGATTCGAACTCGCCGTCCTCGCCGCCAGCACCCCCAGCATCGAGAACGACGCCGGCGTTGCGAAGACGCTCAAGGACGACAACCCCGGCCTCCGGGTCGTCCTCGTCGGGCCCCACGTGTCCGCTCTGCCCGAGCAGACGTTGCGGGAGTATCCGTGGCTCGACGGCGTGCTGCGCGGCGAGTACGAGCGCACGGTCCTGGAGCTGTGTGAGGCGTTGGCCGGGGACGGCGACGCCGGCGCCGTGGCCGGCGTTAGCTGGCGCCGGGACGGCGACGTCGTCGCGGCGCCGCCGCGGGAGCCGGAGGACGCCGACCGCTGGCCTTTCGTCTCGGCGGCGTACGCGCGGTTCCTCGACGTCCGCGACTATTTCTACGCCCACAGCCTGTACCCCATCGTGACCATACTTTCGGCGCGCGGGTGCCCGAACTATTGCATATATTGCGTATATCCCCAGACCTTCTCCGGCCACGCCTACCGGCCGCGGGCGACGGCCTCGGTCGTGGAGGAATTGCGTTTTATCAAGAAAACCTGGCCGGCCGTCCGCGAAGTCATGTTCGAGGACGATACGTTCTCCATAGACCACGAGCGGACGAGGGAACTGTGCGAGGCCGTGGCCGCGGCGGACCTGGGCCTGAAGTGGAGCGCGAACGCCCGGTGCGACCTCGACCTCGAGACGCTGCGATTGATGAAACGCGCCGGCTGCCGCCTGCTGTGCGTGGGCGTGGAGAGCGGCAGCGACAGCATGCTCGACGGCATGAACAAGAGGATTTCGCGCGAGCGCATCGAGCGGTTCTTCGCGGACGCGGCCCGCGCCGGCGTCATGCTCCACGGTTGTTTTATGGTCGGGAACCCCGGCGAGACGCGAGAGACGATGGAGGAGACGCTGGCCTTCGCCAAGAAGCTCCGCCCCGATACGGCGCAGTTCTTCCCGGTGATGGCGTACCCGGGGACGGCGCTCTATCGCTGGGCCGAGAAAAACGGCTACCTCGGCGCGCGTTGCTTCGCGGATTGGTTGACGCCGGAGGGGGA
>DATKXQ010000023.1:0-5167 GCA_035528975.1 bacterium | reverse complement strand
TGAAGAGGAGCAGGCCGCAGGTGTAGATCGCTATGGGCGTGGCGCAGCCGAAGAGCGCCAGCTCCGGCCAGCCGCGCCCGAATATCAGCGCCGTTATCGGGTACCCCACGAACGACCAGCCGGCGACGGCGGCGCCGAGGTGGCCGAGCTTCGGGTGGGAGGAAGGCAGGAATTGGATCTTGGGCCAGAATATCTCCACGGCGAAGAAGGCCGCCTGGAGGAGGAACAACGCGCCCCACGTGTAGGCCGCGGAGTTTACCCTCGCGTAGAACACGAACATGTAGAAGATGCCGAGCCACGCCCACAGGACGGCGAGGACGGCCTTGGCGGCGACGTTCGACCATTTCCCCGGCCGCGCGAGGATAAGAAACGCGGCGCCCACGCCCAGCACGTACCAAAGTATATGTGTCGGGAATACGGCGCGGTTGAAATCGGCCAGGAACGACCGGAAGACCTCGGCGCTTATCATACGGCTGCTCCTTCGACGGGTTCGGTTTCGGACCTACGTCCCGCGCGCCAGGCCGCGTAGGCCAACCAGAGGACGGCGACCAACGCGACGCCGGCCAAAATCAATTCTTCGTAGAAATGCCATTCCTGGGCGAGGCGCACGCCGGCCACCAGCGCCCATGCCGCGGGGATGACGAAAAAGAGCGGCCTGGGCTTATGCAGCGTGAACATCAACAGGCATAGCGTCGCGGCCGCGGTGGGGCCGGGGGCGGTTCCGGCGAGCGTTAGCTCGGGCCAGCCCCGCCCGAGGACCGTCGCGACGACGGGGTGGATTAAAATCACGGCGGCCGACATTACGAGAACGGGGACGACGGCGGCGCGGTTGCGGTAGGGCCGGAACTCGAGCGTGCCGTAGAATAAGTCCGCCAGCAGGAAAGTCCCCTGTATTATAAACGCGAAGCCGAAGATATAGGCGGCGTCGAAGTCGGGGGCGAACCGCCCCAGGAAGAACATGACGCCGGTCCAGACCCACGTCAGGTCCAGCAGCACCTTCGCGACCATGTCGCTGAAGGCCCCCGGCTTTATCAGCACGAACGCCAACGCGGCGAAGACGGCGGCGACGCCGAAGGCGGCCGCGGGCCAATACGCCCGGTTGTACACGCCCACGAGGCCTAGGACGAGCTCGCGCGCGGGTACTTCTATTTCTTCGAAGGTTGTCGGCGTCAGGGGTGCGAGCGTCTCGAGCATAGCGTTATTTCTTTACTCTCAATTGCGGGAACGCGATGACCTCGCGGATATTGGGGGCGTCGGACAGGATCATCGCGACGCGGTCGATTCCCACGCCGAGGCCGCCCGCCGGCGGCATGCCGTACTCCAGCGCTTCCAGGAAGTCCTCGTCGAGCTGCTGCGCCTCGTCGTCGCCGGAGGCCCGGGCGCGGGCCTGCGCCTCGAACGCCTCGCGCTGGACGTCCGGGTCGTTCTGCTCGCTGAAGGCGTTCGCGAATTCCATATTCGCTATAAAGAGCTCGAAGCGCTCGGCGAGCGCCGGATTCTCGCGCTGGCGTTTGGCGAGGGGCGACAGCTCCGCGGGGAAGTCGACCACGAACGTGGGCCGCCAGAGCTCCGGCACGACGAGGGCGTCGAAGAGGACGTCTACCGCCCGGCCGCGGGACCACCGGCCCTCCACCTTGGGCCACAACTCCGCCAGCTTCTCGAGCCGGAAGACCTTTTCCAATTCTTTTTCCGCGCAGGTCATAACGTCGCCCACGCCGAACTCCTTCATCCGCTCGTTCAGCGTCGCGACCATGGAAATATTTTGCCAGGGCGGTTCCAGCTCGAGCTCCCGGCCCTGGTACGTCAACGTCAGCGTCCCGCAGATCTCCCGAGCCGCGGCGGTTATCAGGCCCTCGGTAAGCGCCATCATCGTGCGGTAGTCGCCGTACGCCTCGTAGGCCTCCAGCATCGTGAACTCGGGATAGTGGGTGCGGTCGATCCCCTCGTTGCGAAAGTCCTTGCCTATTTCGTAAACTTTTTCGCAGCCGCCGACCAGGAGCCGGTTGAGGTAGAGCTCGTCGGCGATGCGGAGGTAGAGGTCCATCTCGAGGTCGGCGTGGTAGGTCGTGAACGGCCGGGCGTTGGCGCCGCCGTAGAGCGGCTGCAGTACGGGGGTCTCGATTTCGACGAAGCCGCGCTCGTCCATGTAGCGGCGCGCGGCGCGCAGGACCGCGGCGTGCGCCAGGACGCGATGGCGCGCCGCCTCGTTAACCATCATGTCGACGTAGCGCTTGCGGTAGCGCTTCTCCGGGTCGGCGAACTCGTCGTGCACGACGTCGCCCTCGTCCGTCTTCTCGGTCTTTACGATGGGGGGCGTCCGGACGCTTTTAGCCAGGACGTCGAAGGCCTCGACGGCCACGGTCACTTCGCCGGTCCGGGTTCGGAACACTTTGCCGGCGGCGCCCAAAAAGTCGCCCAGGTCGAGGAGCTCGAGCAGCTCGTACTTTTCGCCGAGCAGGTCGGCTTTGAAGTAAAGCTGGATTTTGCCGGAGGCGTCGGCCAGGTCGGCGAAGGAGGCCTTGCCGTGGGTGCGCAAGGCCGTGAGGCGACCCGCGACCGCGACCTCCCGGCCCTCGAGCTCGTCGAACGAGGCGACGACGTCTGCGGCGCGATGGGTCCGCCGCGAGGCGACGGGGTAGGGGTCTACCCCTTTGGCGCGCAGCCGGTCTAACTTTTCGCGCCGGATATCGCGCAGGCTCTTAGTCTCTTCCGCCATCTTCTTCTTCGGGGGGCGATTCACTCTCCGCGGTGCCGGCCTTCTCTTCCGCGCTCAGATACTCCAGGGTGCGGTAAGCCGAGAGACGGTAATAAATCTGGTAGAAAGATTCGATGGGTTCGCCGTCCCGGGTAGCGGGGGTGAAGAGGCATTTGTACCCCGCCTCGAGCGCGGCGTCGTCGATGGCGAAGTTTCCCGAGGTCGACCAGACCTCGGCGTCCGCGACGCGTCCTTCGGCGTCGACGGTGAGCTTCAGCATAACCGTATCGGCGGAGACCGCGCCCGGCGTACCGTCTATTTTCCCGAGCGGTTCCACGTGTACGGGCTCGGCCGGCCGGAAGCCTTCCTGGGCGGCCGCCGCCGCGGCCAGGGCGACCGCGAAAATTAAAGACCTGCGCATGGCACTACCCCCTGGAGGGTTGTCGTAAATGACGGCGGGCCGCGCTTACTCGAACTCGAAGACGAACGGGTACCACGTCGCCGTCGGCTCGCCGTCGAGGGTCGCGGGCTCGAACTCGAATTGACGCGCCGCGACGAGCGCGCTTTCGACGTACATCGGGTTGACGCCGTCGTCGGCCGGTTCCGCGTACCAGACCGCGCCGTCCGGCCCCAGGAAGAGCACGAGCGCGACCTCCGTACGGAGCGACGGCGCCCCCGGCGGGAACGCGGGCGCCACGTATTCGACGAGCGCGGGCTCGGCGTCCAGCTCCCGGCCGCGGTCCCGCGAAACGTCGCGGGCCTTGGTATCCTGCATCAGGCGGAAGACGTACCAGATCGTCACGCGGCTGCGGTCGGCGTCGAACGTGCTCTGCTCCAACGCGGCCCGCGCCGCGGCCGCGAACTCGCCCGGGCCGTCGTCGTAGAGAACCGCGGCGTCGGCAACTTTCCCGTTCGCTATCTCGCCCCGGGCCAAGACGTTAACCGTGAGCGGTTTGTCGCGGGCGTCCGACGGGTACGCGGGCGCGACTACGTTTTCCGCTTCCGCGGCAAAGGCCGCGAGCGCCAACGCCAGGAAAACGAGCCAACCGGCGAATACGATTACGGGTCGGTGCATCGGTCCTTGCCCCCCTTCGTGCCGCGCCACTTGAGGGCGGCGGCGATCAACCCGTCCAACGCGCCGTCCAGGACTTTCTCCACGCCGCCGGTCTCGTAATCGGTGCGCACGTCCTTGACGAGTTGATACGGGAATAGAACGTACGAGCGTATTTGGTTGCCCCAGCCGATATCCCGTTTGGGGCCCTTCAAGTTCTCGATACGGGCGCGTTGACGTTCTTCTTGCAATCGGTACAGCTTGGCCCGCAGGACTTCCAACGCGCGGGCCCGATTGAGGTGCTGCGAGCGCTCCGCCTGACAACTGACGACGGTGCCGGTGGGCAAGTGCGTTATGCGCACCGCGGAGTCCGTCACGTTCACGTGTTGGCCCCCCGGCCCGGAGGCGCGGAAAGTATCTATCTTGAGGTCGTCCTCGTCTATTTCCACGGTGACGCTCTCGTCGGTTTTCGGCCAGACGGCGACGTTGGCGAACGAGGTGTGGCGGCGAGCCTTTTGGTCGAACGGCGAAACGCGCACCAACCGGTGCACCCCCGCCTCGCAGCTCAAATATCCGTAGGCGTAGTCGCCGCGGACTTCGAACGCGGCCAGGCGTACGCCCGCTTCCTCCGCCGCCTCCGCCGCCAACACGTCCACGCGGTAGCCCCGTTCCTCGCACCACTTGAGGTACATGCGGAGAAGCATCTCCGCCCAATCGGCGGCGTCTATGCCGCCGGCCCCCGGCTTTATTTCGACGATGGCGTCCGAGGCGTCGTACGGGCCGCCGAGAAACGTCAACAGCGTAAGCCGCTCGACTTCCCGCTCGAGCGCGGCGAGTTCGTCGGCGAAGTCGGCGCAGGCCGCTTGTTCCTCGAGGCAGAGCTGGTAGAAGACGTTGAGGTCTTCCAGTTTTTTTTCGACGACCGCGAACGCGTCGGCGGTCTTCCGCAAGCGGCTCAGCTCGGCGAGCAGTTTCTGCGCTTTTTCGCGGTCACCCCAGAGGTCCGGCGCCGCGGCCTTCTTCTCGAGGTCGACGATGCGATTGGCGGTGCCGTCGGGGTCAAAGGCCGTCCCGCACGTCTTCTGCGGCACGGGTAAGCTTCTCCAGCCTTTGTTCCAGGGCGTTTACGTCGAGCATCGTCGAACCTCCTCTAAAAATGTATAATACCACAACGTTCCCTTTCCGGCAAGCGCGCAATAAGCGTCGACGCCGGCCGCGGCCTTCCCGGCTCCGATTACTTGGATTGACACTCTTCCCGCGGCTATGCTAACCTCGCCGCGGTGGGGACGCGCCGGCGCGGCGTTTTGCGGCGGGGTCACGTATGGGAGCGGGCCGGGCGCGGCCGAAGCCGGGGGATGCGGCAAGATGATTACGCCCGAGCAGAATATCATACTGGCGGGATTTTCCGGGACCGGCAAGAC
>DATKXQ010000022.1:0-8999 GCA_035528975.1 bacterium | reverse complement strand
TCCAACTCCAAGAAAACTACCTCGTATACGGTTACGATGCTCCCCCGAATTGCGGCCTCCGAATTACTTATGAACGTTGATCTATTATCGTCCCTACCAATTTCCACCTCCTCCTCAAACGTCCCGCGGCACATGAACGTGTTCTCGCCGCTCACGCGCGAGAGCGCGTAGGTTATCGTGGCCCAGGGGTCGCTCGGGCCGCCGTTGTTCGCGGGGTCGTCGCGGCCGTCCGCGCTGTCGACGTAGTAAGTCGCCGCACCGGCCGAGCCGATCGCGGCGACGAATATTATAAGCCAAACGATTGGTTTGTTCACGAACGCTGCCCCCTTCCATTTACCTCGTCGATAGATATTAATACGCCCCCAACCGAATGTCAACCTAATTCGGCGGTAACGTCGGGGCCGTTTGCCGTTTAAAAAAGCCGGCCGTTTTGCTATAATCGGCCGCGTGGATGGGCGCCTGGACGAAATTAACGACGGCCCGCGGTGGGACGAGTTCGTCCTCTCGCAGCGGGATTATTCGATAACCCATAGCTTCGGCTGGGGCAGGCTCAAGGGCGCGTTCGGGTGGCGGCCGCGCCGGTTTATTTTATTTAATGACGGCCGGGCCGTCGCCGGCGCGCAGATTCTTAGCCGGCCTATCCCGCTCATAGGCGGCTCGTTGTGGTACGCGCCGCGCGGCCTTCTCGTGGATTACGCCGACGCCGCGGCGTTGGCCGGATTGACGGCTGCTCTCCGCGAGTCGGCCCGCGGCGAAGGCGCCGCCGTTTTGAAAATAGAGCCCATGGCCGCGGCGCCGGAGCTGGGAGGGCTCGACGAGTTGGGCTGGCGGCGGGCGGGCCGCGGCGTCCAGCCGCAGCGCACGCTCTACCTCGAGCTGGCGAAGAGCGAGGACGAGCTGCTCGCGGGGATGGAACGGCGCACGCGCTACAACGTCAACCTCGCGGCGCGCAAAGGCGTAACGGTCCGCGCGAGCCGGGACGCAGCCGACTTAAAAATATTCTACGGCCTGCTCGAGAAAACTACCGAGCGCAAGCACTTCCTCGTCCACAGCCTGCCGTACTACGAGAAGGTCCTGGGGCTCCTGGGCCCCGCGGGGACGTTGCTGGTGGCCGAATGCGACGGCGAGGTGCTCGCGGCCTCGTTCGTCCTGGCCTTCGGGCGGTACGCCTATTACGCCCACGCGGCGACGTCGTCGCGGCGGCGGGAGCTGAAGGCCGCGAACAAGATCGTGTGGGAGGCGATCCGCTGGGCGAAGGGCGCGGGGTACGAGGTCTTCGATTTCTGGGGGATACCCCGGGAGCCGTCGCCGGACAACCCCCTCTACGGCGTCTACACTTTCAAGAAGGGCTTCGGCGGCGAGGTAGTCGAATTCGGGCCGCCCTACGACCTGCCGTTCCGGCCTTTCGAGTGTCGCATACTGAACGTCGCGCTCGCTTTGAAATCGGCGTGGCGCAATTTGCGCGCGCGCGGCACGCTGAGCGACCCCATGGGTAACTGAACGTGGAGGATAAATTGAAAAAGAAAATCGCCCTCGTGGCCCACGATGGCCGCAAACAGGACTTGCTGGAGTGGGTCAACTTCAACGTCGGGACGCTCGGCGAACACGAGCTCTACGCCACCGGCACGACCGGGAAAGTCATCGCGGAGGAAACGGGGCTCCAAATCCACCGCTTCCGCTCCGGGCCGCTCGGCGGCGACATGCAGCTCGGCGCGGCCATCACCGAGAACAAGCTCGACGTCCTCATCTTCTTCTGGGACCCGATGACGCCCCACCCCCACGACGTCGACGTCAAGGCGCTGCTGCGGATCTCGGTGCTGTACAACATCCCGACGGCGTGCAACCGCTCGACGGCGGATTTCGTAATCTCGTCGCCGCTGATGAAAGAGGACTACGTACGGACGAGCCGGTACGTGGACTTATAGGCGAGCCACGTTAAACGAAACGAGAGTCGGGGGTTCTTTTATGAGAAGGTATATGGTCATATCGTTCGCCGCGGCCCTGGCCTGCGCCCTGCTGGCGTGCGGCAAAAAAGGCAAGGACGGCGAGTCGCCGGCGACGGCCGCCGGCGAGAAAGGCGCCGCCGGCGAGGTCGCCCGGCCCCAACCCGAGACGGCCAAGGTTACCGCCGGGCCGCTCAACCTGCGCGACGAGGCGGGGCTGGGCGGCGGCATCGTCGGCCGCCTGAGCGAGGGCGAGAAAGTCATCGTCCTCGGCAAGAGCGACGGCGCCGAGACCATCGACGGCAAAACCGCCTACTGGTACGAGGTCGAGACCATAGATAAAAAACGCGGCTGGGTGTTCGGCGGTTACCTGGACGTCGGCGCCGCCGAAGCGCCGGCGGGAACGGGGACCGCGGAGGCCGCGGCCGACGCGCCGCTCACGCCCATCAACGTGACGGCGACGGCCGACGTTCCGGGGTGGAAACCGGGCGACTATTTCGCCCGCGGCCGGGAACTCGCGCAGGCCAAGGAATTCGGCGAGGCCGTATTCTACTTCAAGGCCGCGACGGAGCGTTCGCCCCAAACGGGGAGTTACTGGTTCGAGCTCGGCATGGCGCTGCAAGAGCTCGGCCGCCACGCCGAGGCCGCGACCGCGTACGAGCGCGCCGCCACGCTGATGCCGGACGACTTCTGGACGCACAACAACCTGGGCCTGGCGTGCATTCGCGCCCAACGCCCCCGCCGCGCCATAGAGGTGCTCGAGAAAGCGTTGACGCTGAAACCGAAAGGAACGGCCGACGAAACCGCGGCGAAAGGCATCGTCCGCCGCAACCTCGCGACCGCGTACGAGATGAACGGCCAACGCGACAAGGCCGCGGCCTTGCGCGAGTAGTCGGCCGCGCGCCCGCACCCGCCGCACGGATATTACTATGGCACAAAACGACATCGGCATCGCCACCCCTCGCGACGAGATAATCATCCCGCGCCGCCCCTTTGCCGGCGGCCGTCTCGCGGCGTTTATCGTCGTCGGCGCGGCGGTCGGGGCCGTCGCGTTCCTCGCCCTCGGCGCCTGGGCCGGCTTATTCGAAAAGGACGAGCTCGCTCCCCGCATCGACCTCGCGGTCCCGGCCGAGGGCGCCAAATACGAGGGCGCCCTCGAGATAACCGGCGCCGTCGCGGACGACTCGACATTGGCCGAGTTCACGCTTACGCTCGACGGCGCGGACTGCACTCCGGCGCTCGAGCTGGGCGGGAGGCGCGGTTTCAATTTCCGCTTCAAGCTGGATACGGCGCGGCTGGCGGACGGCCGCCACGAGCTCGCCGTGGCCGCCGCGGACGAGCGCGGCAACCGCGCCGACGCCGCCGTGGCGTTCTACGTCGAGAACCACCCCACCGTGCTGGAGCTCGCGTTCGAGCCGAGCCGCGTCGACCAGGGCCGCGTTCTCGTCGCGAAGCTCGACGCCAATAAGAAACTCTACGACCTCGAGGGCGAACTCTGGGACCAGAAATTCCCGTTCTACAAGACGGCCGACGGTTTCGCCAGCATCGTCGGCGTCCGGGCGTCGTGCCCACCGGGCGAATACCCCGTAACCGTCAGGGGCTACGACGCGTACGACGAGCCGCTCGAGCTCAAGGGAACCGTGACGGTCGCCGACGGCGGTTACATTAAAGAAAAAATCGTGATCGCCTCGGCCGAAAAGAAGAAGATCTTCGACGCCGGCCTCGAGGAGAAAAAGATGCTCGAGTACCGCAAGGTCCAGAGCATCATCACCCGCAAACGCGACGAGCAGCTCTGGGCGGGCGCGTTTGTCATGCCGGCCAAGGGCCGCATCACGTCGCCCTTCGGCACCTACCGCACCTTCAGCACCGGCGGCCAGGAGCGCCACCTCGGCGTCGACGTCGCCAACAAGGAAGGCACCCCCGTCCGCGCGGCCAACCGCGGCGAGGCGATGCTGGCCGAGGACCTCATCGTGCGCGGTAAGGCCGTCATCGTCGACCACGGCCGCGGCGTCTTCTCCATCTATAACCACCTGTCCGCCGTCGCCGTCGCGCCCGGCGAAAGGGTCGAGAAGGGCCAGGTCATCGGCTATATGGGCGCAAGCGGCCTCGCCACCGGCTCGCACCTCCACTGGGAGATGCGCGTCTTCAAATGGGTGGTGGACCCGCTGGAGTGGACGAAGACGACGTTCACGTACCGCTCGCCCGAAGAGGAGGCGACGGCGCTGCAGGAGGTCGAGCGCGGCTACGAGGCCGCGCTGGCCGCGGCGCCGCCCGAAGCCAGGGAAGTCGCCGGCGGCCGCCTCGAAGCCGGCGAGCTCATCCCCGACATGGAGGACGCTGACTAATGGCAGAAAAACTGACGTACGACCCCGCGGCCGAAACGCCGCGGCTCCTCGAGGAAATCGCACGGGACAACCACCATAGGATGAAGTTGGACGTACCGGCGGCGGCCCTCATCGTCGTCGACATGCAGAACACCTTCATTCACCCGGACGGTCCTATATATATGCCCGCCGGCGCCGCCATCGTCGATAAAATTGCCGCGGTGGCCAACGCCTTCCGCGCCGCCGGCCGCCCCGTCTTCTACACCCGCCAGGCCGAGGACCCGGCGGGCGGCAACGCCGGCATGATGGCCTTTTGGTGGGGGGGCTCGTCGCCCAAGGAGGGGACGTGGGAGGCCGCGATCTTCGAAGGGCTCGCGCCACAGCCCGGCGACATCGTCATCCCAAAAATACGGTACGACGCGTTCGTCGCCACCGACCTCGATCTCAGGCTGCGCGAGGCGGGCGTAAAGGACCTGGCGATAACAGGCGTAATGACCAACCTCTGTTGCGAGAGCACCGCGCGCGACGCGTTCATGCGCGACTACCGCGTATTCTTCGCGGCCGACGGCACCGCGGCGCCGGCGCTCGAGTTTCACCGGAGTTCCCTTCTCAACCTGGCGTTCGGCTTCGCGTACGTCCTCACGTGCGACGAGCTCGTCGCGAGGGCCCGCGGCGACGGGAAATAAAAAAGCCCGCCGCGCGGGTGGGGAACTTAGGGGCGGGGCGGGCCGCGACTACTTCGGCTTTAAGAGGTCGCTGTAGAGCTCGACGCGCCGGTCGGCGAAGACGTCGTTGCGGGGCGTAACGAATTTGTCGTCGGCTTCGGCGGGGTTGACGTCTATGGCCACCGCGGCGTCCTCGTCTTCGAGGCGAATCAACACCTCGCCGCCCGGGTTCACGATCTGGCTGCCGCCTATGAACGTCATCGCCTCTTCCCACCGGTCCTCGGTGCCGGTGCGGCCGGCCGTTATAGCGAAGACGCGGTTCTCGAGGCAACGCGTCACCATGGCCGCCGGGCAATGGGGCAAGACCAGGTTCGCGGGGTGGAGAATGACCTGGGCGCCGTGGAGAGCGAGGATGCGGGCGACTTCCGGGAAGATCCAGTCGAAGCAGATCATCATGCCGACGCGCGCGGGGCCGATATCGTACACCTCGAACGTATCGTCGCCGGGGACGTCGAAGAGGTCCTTCTCGCGCCAGAAGAGGTGGGTTTTACGGTAAACGCCGCGGAGGCCGTTCGGCCCTATAAGGAAGGCGCTGTTGTAGACCGCCTCGCCGTCGGCCTCGGGCCACCCGGCGCACGCGAAGGCGCCGCGCTCCCGGCACCAGGCGGCCATCCGGTCGAGCGTCGGGCCGCCGGCGGCCGGCTCCGCAAGCAATTGGAGTTCCTGTCGGTCGCGGAACTGGTAGCCGGTCGCGAAGAGCTCGGGGAATACGTACAGCTCGGCGTCGACGCCCTCGGCCAAACCCAGCGCTTGCGAGACGTTCTCCTCGACGTCGCCGAAAACCGGCGCGAACTGCGCGAAAGCCAATCGCATATAATCAACTCACGTCCGCTCGAGCGGAGGTAAAGAATTGTACGAATTTAAAACCGATCCCCACTTCGAATGCGTCGGCCACCTGACGACGCGCGAGACCGACATCGTCGTCCGCGTCGAGGGGTGGCGCCCGGAGGCCGACGGCCGAACGCTGGTGTGGTTCGACCGCCATCAATACTTCAGCCGCACTTACAAAAGCCACCTCGTCGCCGAAGCCGCGGCCGACGGCTCCGAGAAAGTCATCTATCACGACATGCTGGCCGACCACATAGAGGTCGAGGCCGGCAAATCCTACCGCGTGTGGATCATGGCCGCGGAGGCGCGGCCCGGGCCGGACGGCAAATTGCTCGTCGAGAAGGCGCGCTCGGGCCAGGGCCACGTCAGACTCTACCGCCGCGTTCATCCGGACGACGTCGACCTCTCCCCGAAAAAAGCCCCCAAAAAATCGCTCTGGGCGAAGCTGCTCGGCCGCAAGTAAAGGCCGCCGACGCTACTTGCGCGCGACCACCTTCACGTCGTCGCCGGTGCTTATGCCCAAAGCCACCGACGCGTTACCCTGGGCGATGGCGAGCTCGACGCGCCCCATGGAGTTGATGAGGGCCAGCGGCGCGCCCGCGACCGCTTCGGCGTAATGGCGCCGGAGCGGCCCGAAATCCACGTCGCGACAGCGCACGTAGTAGGCCTCCCACGCGGGGAGGTCTTCCTCTTTTATGGACGTGATGCCGTTGCCGAAATGGTCCACGTGGAGCACGACGCCGGCGAGCTCGTCCCCCCGCCGCGTCGCCCGCGGCCACGGGAACTTAACCGGCTTCTCCACCGCCGGCCCGAGGGAGCGGTAGTCCGCGCCCCGCGCCAGGTGCGCCGCCGCCGGCGCGAAGAGGTCCCGGCCGTGGAACGTGCTCGAGTACGGCTTCAGGCGGAAGCGCTCTTCCTCGACGGCGACGGCCCCCGAGAGCACGTCCTCCTGCAAGAACGGCGTGAAGACGCCGTTGTCCGGGCCGACGAAATACTGCCCCGCCGCCGACACCGCGAGCGCCCGGCGCCGCGAGCCCACGCCCGGGTCCACCACCACCAGGTGCACGGTGCCGGGCGGGAAGTACGGCGCCGTGGCCTCGATTATGAGCGCCGTCGGGAGAATCTCGTGCGGCGGGACGTCGTGGCTGATGTCGACGAGCAACGCGTCGGGATAGAGGTTCAGCAGGACGCCCTTCATGCTGGCCACGTAGCCGTCGGCCGTGCCGAAATCGCTCGTGAGCGTTATGATGCGCCGTTCGTCCGTCATTCCGGTTTACCTGCCTCGCCGGCGGGCCCGCCGAGGGGGGCGTAGAAATTACCGCTCAGGTGGTGAATCGTCGTGGGGTGCCCCTCCCCCGGGCCGAAGCGACTCGCCGCCGCCTTCTCGTCCGCGACGACGTGCAGGACGCGCAACACGAACGCGGTGTGGTCGCCGACCTCGAAACTGTTTTCCACCGCGCACTCCAGCGTCGCGAGGCACTGCTCGATGCCGGGCGGCGCGACCGTTTGAGACGGTACCGGCCTGAGAGCCGTCTCGGCGAACTTGTCCACCTCGCGCCCCGATACCCGGCCGCAGAACGCGACCTCCTCCAAAAGTTCCCACGGCGGAACGTTGACCGTCACCTCGCGGCTCGCCGCGATTAGGCCGTGGCTGAAGCGCCGCGGCGATACCGATATTATGAGGAGCGGCGGCTCGTGGCTCACGGGCGTTACCCAGGCCAGCGTGATGATATTGGCCGGGCCCCGGTGCTGCGCGACCGCGAGGACCGCCGGGCCGCAATTCAAGAAGCGGTGGAAAGACGTGGGTTCGAATCCGATCTTGCCCATATTCCTTCCCTAAAAATCCTCGAGGCGGTAGACGTCGTAGGCGGCTTCCTCATAGGGGTGGGCCGCCTTCATCGCCGCGACCACGGCCGCGACGACCTCCTCGCCGGCGACCATCTCCAGGCGCCACTCGTTGACTTCCTCGAAGCGGCCCGCCGTCCCCGCCGCCGGGTGCGCGCCCTCGCCGCCCCGAAACGTACCGACGCCCTTCGCGGCGAACGAGCATCGCGTATAGTCGCCGATGACGCCGGCGCCGGCCCGGGCCATGGCGCCGCGAACCCTCGCCAGCGCCTCGGCCGGCACGAAGACGACGACCTTGTAGCGCCGCGCCTTAGCTGCTTCCACGGCTCATAGTAACAACGGCACTCGGCCGTGTCAAGCGGCAGCCGAACCCCCAGGCCGACGTCCCACCCCGGAGACTGCGAAGCACGTTGCTAAAAAACGCCTTATGGTATATAATGCGACAAAAGGGGGTAACGGTTAGGTTGGGAGTATTCCTCGCGAGATACGTTTTTTTGCTTGCCGCGATACCGGCCCTCGCGACGCCGGCCTTCGCGACCTACGCCGGGAGTATCGTCTCCTCCTTTTACGCCGAACCTATCACCGAGCCTCCTTGGCAGTATTTCCCGACCGCGCTTACGTACGGCGCCGGCTACGTGTGGGTCGGGTACGCCGGTAATCAGGTTATGACTAAACGCAGGCCCATCTCCGGGTCCGTCGTATCGTCGTTCTATCTGGGCGACAAGCATTCGTGTATCGCGTGGAAAGAAACCGGAAATTTAATATTCGCGACGGCGAGCGACTTCGAATATATATTTTGGGCGAGCTCTACTAATGGTTCGGTCCTGGGCTCCTTCGCCGCACCGCCCGGCACGCTTTTCAACGCGCTTGATTACGACGACGGTAACACCGGAAGACCCATTTGGGCCGCGGGAAACCGCGCCCTCCGTTTCCTGTGGAACCTGACGAGTACCGGTACGATAGTCAGCTCGTTCAGCCTCGCCTCGCTCCCCGCGTACGCCGACTCTCTCGCTTACGACGGGGATACGCCCGGCGGGCCGTTCCTCTTCGTCGGCCTCGACTCCGCACCCGCTATGATTTACGTATTGAACCCCCGCAACGCCTCCATCATCTCCTCGTTCGTTGCGCCGACCGCCAACTACGCCGTGTGCGACATTAGCTGGGACGGCCGCTACCTGTGGATATTGGAGAATCCCGGTTTCGTCGGCTGGGTTTACCGGTGCGTAGGCCACACGGTCCCCGCCGTCGTCCCGGCGTCCGTGGGTAAGATCAAAGCCCTCTTTCGTTAAAACCCCTACAAAGCCTCGGGCGCGTATTCTTCCGGCTTTATTGAC
>DATKXQ010000021.1:0-3402 GCA_035528975.1 bacterium | reverse complement strand
ACGTTTGCCGAGATGGCGCGCAGCGAGAAAAACAGGATAAGCCATAGGACGCGGGCCTTCCGGGAGATAATACGATATCTCCCTGATTTCGACGCCCGCGGACCCAAGCTTCCAGCGGGAGATTGAGATGAAAGCCGTTATACCGGTAGCGGGGCAGGGCACCCGCCTGCGGCCCCACACGCACACCGTCCCCAAGGCGATGTTGCACGTCGCCGGGAAAACGATAATAGAACATATCCTCGACGAGGTTGCGGCGGTGGACCCCGACGAGTACATATTCATCGTCGGGCACCTCGGCGACAAGCTGCGGGCTTTTTTAGAGAAGAGGATAAAAAAGCCCGTGCGTTTCGTCGTTCAGCAGGAGGCGTTGGGTATCGCGCACGCGCTGCGTCAGGCCAGGGATTATTTACTGGGGGAACCTTTTTTCATCGTTTTGGGCGATACGATCTTTCAGGCGGACCTGGGCGACGTCGTGCGAGGGGGCGCCTCGGCGATAGGCGTGCGGGTCGTGGACGACCCGCGCCGTTTCGGCGTCGTCGTCCTGGACGGCGACCGCGTCGCGAAGCTCGTCGAGAAGCCGCAAACGCCGGTTTCGAACCTCGCCATTGCCGGCGTGTATTACATTAGCGACCCCGCGTTGATGGTCAAGTCGTTGGACCGCATCGTGGAGGACGACATAAGGACGCGGGGCGAGTACCAACTGACCGACGCGCTGCAGCTCATGGTGGAAGCGGGTCACGAGATAAGAACGTTTCCTATAGAGGGGTGGTTCGACTGCGGCGAGCCGGGCGCCCTGCTCGAAACCAACCGGGCGCTACTGGCGCGGGTCGAGGATGCTCCGCGGAGGCCGGGTTCGATAATCATCCCGCCCGTATGGATAGACGACAGCGCCGCGATACAGAATTCCATAATAGGACCCAACGTCTCGGTGGCCGGCGGCGCCATCGTCAAGGATTCTATCGTACGCGACAGCATAATCAGCGAGTACGCGGCCGTGGAAGCGCTGATACTACACGGTTCCATCATAGGCGACCGGGCCACCGTCCAGGGCAAGCCGGCGTCGCTGAACGTGGGCGATTCCTCCCAGGTCGAATTGGCCTGACGGCGTTTTAAACCCGGCCGCTGCGTTTTCGGTCGAACAGGAGAATAACGGATTTCCGGTTTAATGAACCAGGGCGAGTTGGCGAGGTGGAAGACGTGGGACGGAATATAAGAGCCCGGCGATTGGCGAGTTGGGGCGCGACGGTTTTAGCCGTCGCACTCGCGTTATCCGCGGGTTTGAGCTGCCGCATTACGGAAGACGAACGACAATTGTGGTTGTATTCGTATCGGGTGTTTTACCCCGGGGACGACGTCGAGGTAGAGCTGCAGACGGAGGGGGTCGACGCGGTGGAGATGGCGGTATACCCCATCGACCTGGCGGCCGCGGCCGAGCACCCGGACCTGGACTTGCACTCGCTTACCGGGATAGATTTCGCCGGCGTTAAGCCGATTCTCACCTGGACCGAGGACGTCGAAGAGCAAGGGTATTGGTCGTACGAAACGATGAAAATACCGTTGGAAGAGGAGGGCGCGTATTTGGTCCGGGCGTCCGCCGGCAAGAAAGCGGCTGCGACGCTGGTCGTGATAAACCGGATCGCGCTGGTCGTCAAGACGGACGACGATAGCCTCGTCGCGTACGCCGCGGAACGCATGACCGGCGAGCCCGTGGAGGGCGTGGAGGTCCTGACTTTCCCGCGGGTCGCCGAGGGCCTGGTCACCGACGCCGACGGCCTGGCCGTGAAAAACGGCATCGTTTTGCCCGAAGACGAGTCCAGCTTTTTAGTGCTGGGCCGCAAGGGCGACGGCGTAACGCCGTGCGATTCCTACTTCGGATACTACGAGAGCGAGAGGTACAAGGGTTATACCTATACCGACCGCCCCGTCTACCGTCCGGGCCAGACGGTCCACATGAAGGGGATCCTGCGCCGTTACGTCGGCAGCGAATACGTGAACTTGCCCGGTAAGGCCGTAAAGGTCGAGGTCAAGGCGCCGTCGGGGGACCCGGCCTTCAAGGTCGAGCTCACGACGTCGGAATTCGGCTCTTTCGCTTCCGAATTCACGCTGGGGGAGGAACCTCCGCTGGGGCGTTACAATATCAATACGAGCTTCGACGATCAGACGTTCACGTCGTACTTCGACGTCGAGGAATACCGGAAGCCGGAATACGAGGTGGCCGTAACGACGCACAAGGATTACTACCTCGCCGGGGACGTGCTGGTTTTCGACGTTACGGGCCGCTATTATTTCGGCGAGCCGGTCGCGCGGGCGGACGTCGATTATACGGTCTACCGCCAGGCCAAGTATTACTACGGGTGGCGCGTCTATCGCTACAGTTGGTACTACGATTACGACGATTACTACGATTACTACGGGTGGGAGTACGTCGCCGACGGCGAGGGGCAACTCGACGACGACGGCCACTTCCGCGGGACCACCGCCATCCCGGCCGAACTCTCGTACAACTACGAATACCGCGTCGACGCCGTTATGACGGACGCCAGCCGCCGCGAGGTAACGAGTTCCGCCACGGCGCCGGTATGGCGCGCCGGCCTGGCCCTGTACGCTTATCTCGATAAGTATTTTTACGAGCCGGGCGACCCCGCGATAATAACCTTCCAGAGCCGCGACCCGCTCGGCCGGCCCTATCCGGCCGACGTCGTCTTCGAGATTACGATGCAGCGGTGGGAGGAGAGCGAGACGACGGGGCGCGGCAAATGGCTCGAGGTAGCGGTGAAGAAGGACGAGGTGAGCATCGGAGAGAGCGGCGACGCGCGCTACCGCTTCGTTCCGGACGAGAACGGCTACTATACGGTTAAGGCCAAGGCGTTCGACGAGGGCGGCGCGGAAGTAGATTACAACGTGTCGTTCTACGTCGCCGACGAGAGCTATTACCACTCGTATTACTCGGGCTCGGGCGTTACCCTGACGCTGGACAAGGAATCCTACCAACCCGGCGACGTGGCGCTGGCGATGGTGCAGACGGACAAGGCCGGCAGCGGCGTGCTGTTGACGTTGGAAGGCGACGAGTTGTATCGGGCTCAGGTCGTGCGGCCCGAGGGCAATACGGCGCTGGTAGAGATCCCCATCGAAAATAAATTCGCGCCGAACGTTTACCTTAGCGCCTACGTCGTCGCGGACGATTCGTTTACCAACGCCCAGGCGGACGTTATCGTTCCTCCCGAGGACCGCTTTCTTAACGTCGAGATTAAGCCCAATAAAGATGAGTACAAACCGCGGGAAGGCGCGACGTTCGCGGTAACCGCGACGGATTGGCGAGGCGCGCCCGTCAAGGCGGAAATTTCGCTGGGCGTCGCCGACGAGTCGGTATACGCCATCAAGGCCGAGGCGGCCCCCGATATC
>DATKXQ010000020.1:0-4482 GCA_035528975.1 bacterium | reverse complement strand
TGTTCAGCCGGGGTGAGTTTGAGGCCGATGGCGTCCGCGGCGCCGGCCCTTTTCTCAAAGAGGATATCCTTGAACGCCGGGTCGACGGCGGCCTTCTTGATGAGGACCTCCAGGCCGCGCGGAATATGCCGCGGGATGGCGCCGTTCCCGGCCGGCCTGCCGCCGACGATGGTCGTGCGGGCGGCTTCGCGCTCGCCGGGCCGCGCCATTTTAATTCGGTCGTCTCGTCGCGCCATAGGTCCTCCGTTAGGGGCGGCCGGGCTTGATGCCGCGGGTCACGTGGTCTTCCGGCTTGACGACTTTCTTTTGTTGGATGGCCTCTTGCGGGCCCTCGTCGGCGTCTGGGGCTTCCGGGAGGTCCGGGAGGTCGGGCCGGGCGCCGCCCGCGGCCGCTATAGCCGGGACTACGGAGGCGAAGTCATCGAGGAGGCCTTCTTCGGATTGCGCGTGGTCGTCCTTGTCGGCCTCTTTCGCCCGTTCCTCGGTTTCCCCGGGGCGATCGGGGCGGATCCCCTCCGTAGTGGGGCCCGGGTCGCCGTCGCCGTTGCACCCTAACGTGGCGGTACCGAGCGCTGCCAACATAACACCGGCCGCGTAGCCGAGGAACGGCGAGCGGAGGCCGGGCGCCACGCGCGTGTGGGCGATTATGCCCTCGAGCTGGGGGAGGGGTACGGCGGCGAGCATAGCCTTCTCGGCGGGCGATAGCGTGAGGCCGATAGCGTCCGCGGCGCCGGCCCGCTTCTCAAGAAGTAGCTTTTTGAACGCCGGGTCGACGGCGGCTTTTTTAATGAGGACCTCCAGGCCACGGGGGACGTCGCCGACGTTCGCCCCTCCGGCGGGCGGCCTGCCGCCCACGATCGTCGTGCGGACCGCTTCGGGTTCCCCCGGCCGGGCCATTTTCACCGTGCGGGCGTCTTTGCTCAACGGCCTGCCTCCCGGTCTATCCCCGGGGGTTCGCCTTCGCCGACGGCCTCGGCGCCCCGGGCGTATCGGGAGGCCGCCGGTTCCGCGGTACCGGGCGGCGGGTCGGGCTGGGAACCGAGCGTGGCCGGCGGGCTTGTAGGGCCGTCGCACGCCGTCGTCGTCGCGCCCAGCGCCGCGAGCATCACGCCGGCGGCGTAGCCGAGGAAGGGGGGTCTTATTTTGGGGGAGACGGTGGTGCGGGCGATAACGGCGGCGAGGTGGCTTTCGGGGACGGCCTCGAGCAAGGCCGCCTCGGCGGCGTCCAGCTCCAGGCCGATCGCTTCGGCGGCGGCGGCCCGCTTTTCGAGAAGCAGCTTTCGGAACGCGCCGTCGACCGCGGCCTTTTTCAGGAGCACGTCGACGCCGCGGCGGGCGGACGCGCTGGAGGTCAAGCGCTCATCAAATTCCCTACCGGGTTTACCTTCCATCGTTCCCTCCTCGTTATTTAAGCCATCTACCCAGGTTATTAGTAGCTCAACTGGTTAAATTATAACCGATAAAACAGGCGATGTAAAGGGCAGGCGCGGCCGCGCCGAATAACGGCTTTCGCGCCGGGAGGGTGCGTTCCCTTTGTGGATATATAGCTTGATTCTATCGGAACGTTGATATACCATATTGGAAAGATAGACGTTCAAAGTCATATAGGCAAAGGGGGCAACAAATGAGAACGGCGTGTATTACGATAGCCGTAGTCGCGGCCCTCGCCGCGTCGGCCTATGGATGGGGGACATTGCTCTCCTCCTTCCCGTGCCCGGCGGGGTCGCAGTACCCGAACGGCGTCGCTTACCGGGCGAGCCGCTTATACGTTTCAACTAACTACGAGCCGCGGACGGTATGGCAAGTCCGGCCAAACAACGGCAGCGTTCTGGCGTCGCACCCCTCGCCGGCCCGGGATATGGCGGGGTGCACCGCGGGTCTCGCCGGCGAGACGGTCTCCTATTGGGTGGCCGACAGGAGCAACGATTTTATATACCAGGTTGGGTACATAAGCGGTTCGGTGGTCGGGTCTTTTCCGTCCCCCGGGTCCGCGCCCATGGGCCTGGCTTTCCGCAACGCGACGACGATGTACCATACCGATTACGATGGCCGAGCGTTGTACGTGATACACCCTTTAACCGGGTCCGTTTACTCGTCGTACTCCTTTAATTTCCGGCCTTGCGACCTGGGCTTCGACAGCCGCGGCTACTTGTGGGTAGCGGACGGCCTCAACCGTCAAATACGCCAGTGCGATCTAACGGGCTCGACGCTGGCTTCTTTCCCGGTGTCGGCCTACGGTTTCCCCGCGGGTATCGCCTACTACAACAAACAGGTTTGGGTGGGGATCAACGCGCCGTTGCATAGCATCCTGAAATTCGAAGTCGACCCGGCGTACGCGGTCGAACCCGCTTCCATAGGGAAGGTCAAAGCACTGTTTCGATAATTAAGGTTTTCGTATATGAAAAGGCCGCCCCGGGGGCGGCTTTTTTATCACGTTATTCCGGCGCGTAATGCTTCCGATTCCCGAAATACGTACGATATCTAATATCCCTAAATAGTGTTATATCAATCGGATAGAGACAAGACTTAAAGTATTATATCATCATTACTATAACTGCGTATCCGCGCCCCTTGCCGAGTCGGCCCGGCTCATCAGCTCTTCCGGATAAGGCGAGAAGTAGGTTTGGCGCGTTATATATTCGTCGGCGAAACGCACCGCGTAGCCGCGGAGGACGGCCAGCGGTACGCTGAGCGGGACTCGGCCGGCCCGGTATTGCTCGAGCTCGTCCAGGAAGAAGGCTTTTTCCCGGGCGCCGAGGTTTTTCGAGAAATGGCCGAGGCCGTGCATCAAGACGTTTATATTCGCGCTGTAGCGCGGCGGCCGGGCGAGGGCCTGGTAGTATTCCGGTTCGTATGCGGCGAGAACGTTGCGGTAAGGCTGGTGCTCGGCGTTGGCTACGCCGCGGCCCAGGGCGCGCATTTTCGTTTGATTGTAGGCCATGAGGAGTAATTTATTGTCGGCGTGAAATCGTATCAGGTCCTTTAGGGCCGACGCCTCTTTCAACGCGCGGAAGGAGGCGAGGGCGAAGAGCTTGGTCAGGAAATGTTCGCGCAGGCGGAGGTTTTTCAGGCGCCCCTCGTCTTCGACGGCCAGGTGCCCGAAGCTCTCCAGCACCGCGCCGCCGAAGAACCCGGCTCCTTTGCCGGCAGCCGCGCCTTTGGCCGCGGAGCGGTACGTTTTAACGTCCTTGATGCCCGAGGAGGGGGAGCGGCTCTTGAGGATGAAGCCGTCGACGGCCTCCAGACTTCCCAGGAACGCGTTCGCAAATCGCCGCATCCGGGCCGTCACGTCGCGGCCGGTGGCCGGCTGCACGAGGCGCCGGCCGGTCTCATCTTCGACGACGCGAACCGGCTCCCGCGGAATGCCGAGGCCGATCTCGACTTCCGGGCACACCGGCACGAACGTTACGTGGGCCTTGAGCGCGGCGACGAAGTCGTCGCGGATTATCGAGCCGTCGTACCGGACGGCGGCGAAGCCGAGGCACTCGCTGACGACGACGGCGGGGCGGGGGAACTGCCTTATAGCTTCCGCGGGCGGAATCATTTCACTTCGGCCAACGCGGCCATGACGTTCAGGCCGAGCGGAATGTTCTGCTTCTTATTTTCGAAGGACAGGATTACCTCCTGGAACTTCGTATCGAATCTTTCCTGTAAGTCTTCGGACCGGAAGTCGCGGGCGCCGACGTACGGGTTCCGCCGAACGACGGTTCCGTCGCCGAGGTACTCGTTCGTCTCGGCGTCGTATATTTTATACCGTGCGCCTTCTTTTACGCGGTCCACCCAGAAGGATTCCACGTACAACCTTATCCACAGCTTCCGGGGGCCGAGCACGATGCGGGTGTTGTCGCCGGCGGCCAGCGTCTCGCCGAGGCGCACGTCAAATTTGTAGACGATGCCGTCTATGGGCGACGTAAGGTGGAGCTGCTCGAGCCGGGCACGCGCCAGCGCCAACTCGCCGTAAGCGACGTCCAGGTCCTTGGCGCCCAACTCCGATTTCAATTGCGCCTGGGTGTATTCGTATTCGGATATCTTCCCGCCCTCGTAGAGGGCGCGGTTCCTCTCGAACGTGTCCCGGCTCAACGCCAGGGATTTTTTCAGAGACGCCACCCGGGATTCGGCGACGCGGAGTTGGGCCGCTTCGACGCCGTCTTCGAGGGCGCACAACAATTGCCCTTTCGAAACGGCGTCGCCTTCCTCCACCGGGATTTCCTTTACGCTGCGCGTTACGTCGGGGCTCACGTATACCGCGCCGCCCGCGGGTTCGACGCGGCCGTACACGCGGGCGGGGGATTCGTTTACGTCGGGCAGCGCCGCCGCGGCGGGAGGCCGGGAAGATTTGTAGACGTTGCAGACGATGAAGGATAAGACCAGCAACGCGACGAGGCCGACAGCCGACCATTTTACTATCCGCTTCATGAGGGCCTTCCTCCCCGGGAATCGTAAACGACGAGGCCGTTTTCCATTTTTACCAGGCGGTCGCCG
>DATKXQ010000019.1:0-7719 GCA_035528975.1 bacterium | reverse complement strand
CGAAGCGTACGTCGTGGTCCCGCCCGGTTCAAATCCTCAAAAAGAAACGGACCCTTATTTCTGGTGCGGCCCCCTCCCCCTCGTGCGCCAGGAACTGGTCCGGGACGTGGGTGATTTCGGCATCTGGAAAGCGATAATCGTGAACCCGAGATAGGTCAGCCCGGCTTCATAAAACCGCCCGCTTCAGCGGACGGTGCTGAGCCGCGGCGCGTCAGGGCGAACGAACTTAAACCGTCCGCTTTAGCGGACGGCGCTAAGCCGCGGACGCGTTAACCGCCGGTTTTAACCGGCGGTACGGAGAGGCCGCCGACTGAAGCCGGCGGCTCACGCTTCGCGGGTGAGCGACCGGCCGTTCAAACGGCCGGTATCGGGTTCTCCTTGACGCCGAGGCGCCTTTATGTTATATACTTACGTAAGAAGTAAGGATTAACCATGACCCACCACCAGCCGGCCAACGCCATAATCATAATTATCGACCTACCCCGGTCGGGCCGGCGCCCTATGCCCTGAGAAGAAACACAATAAGTAAAACCCAAGCCGGCCCCGAGGCCGGCTTTTTCGTTATATAACAGCCTATTACGACAGGAGTTTCAACTTGACTTAACGGCGACGTTCGTGTAAAATACGCGGCTTAACGCCGCCTCGAGCCGGAGGCGCCATAATGACGGACTACAAAGACACCCTCAGCTTGCCCAAGACCGCTTTCCCGATGAAGGCCGACCTCGCCAAACGCGAGCCCGAGACGCTCGCGTTCTGGGAAGAGCTCGGCATCTACGAGAAGGTCCGCGCGGCCCGGCAAGGCCGGGACGTCTACCTCCTCCACGACGGCCCCCCCTACGCCAACGGCCTCATCCATATGGGGACCGCGCTCAACAAGATCCTCAAAGATATCGTCGTGAAGTCGAAGACGATGGCCGGCTTCGACGCGCCGTACGTCCCCGGCTGGGACTGCCACGGCCAGCCCATCGAGCACGAGATCGTCAAGGAGATACGGGCGAAGGGCGAGGAGCTCGAGCCGGCGGAGGTCCGCGCGCGCTGTCGCGCCTACGCCGAGAAGTTCATCGCGCTGCAGCGCGAGGGCTTCAAGCGGCTGGCCGTCTTCGGCACCTGGGAGACGCCGTACCTCACGATGCACCCCCACTACGAGGCGACGGTCGTAGGCGCGTTCCGGGCGATGGCGCGCGACGGCCGCGTCTACCGCGGCCTGAAGCCGGTCCACTGGTGCCACTGGTGCGAGACGGCGCTGGCCGAGGCCGAGCTGGAATATAAGGACGTTAAGTCGCCGGCGGTGACGGTGCGCCTCGAGGTCGTCGAGGGGCTGGACGAGCTGCGGGCGCACGCGCCCGCGTACCTCGTCGTCTGGACGACGACGCCGTGGACGCTGCCGTCCAACCTGGCCGCGGCGGTGGACGCCGATTACGACTACGCCGCGGCTCGGGCGGGCGACGCCGTATATATCTTCGCGGAAGATCTTCTGGCGGGGACGATGGCCGCCGCCGGCCTCGCCGATTATAAAATCGTAAAAAAGTATAAAGGCGCCGAGCTCACCGCCGCGAAGTACCGGCATCCCTTTATAGACCGCGTCTCGCCGGTTATAACGACGGACTTCGTGACGCTGGACGCGGGGACCGGCGTCGTGCACGTCGCCCCGGGCCACGGCGCCGAGGACTTCTACGCCGGCGTGGAACACGGCCTGCCTATCCTCTCGCCGGTCGACGGCCGCGGCCGCTTTACGGCCGAGGTGCCGGAGTACGAGGGCACGCTGGTATTCGACGCCGACGCGCAGATCGTGGCGCGGCTGCGGGAGACGGGCGCACTTCTCAACTACGAGGAGGTCGAGCACTCCTACCCGCACTGCTGGCGCTGCAAAAGCCCGCTGCTCTTCCGCGCCACGAAGCAGTGGTTCGTCTCCATGGAGGCGGACGACCTGCGCGGAGAGGCGCTGGCCGAGATAAAGAAGGCGAGATGGCTGCCGTCGTGGGGCGAGCAGCGCATTACCGGCATGGTGGAGAGCCGGCCCGACTGGTGCATCAGCCGCCAGCGGAGCTGGGGCGTGCCCATCCCGGCGCTCTACTGCGCCGCGTGCGGCGAGCCGCACTTCCCCGACGAATTCCTGGCGCGGGTGGAGGCGCTCGTCGCCGCGAAGGGCATCGAGGGATACTGGCGGGCGACGCCGGAGGAGCTGGCCGGCGACGCGACGTGCGCGTGCGGCGGCTCGAGTTGGCGCAAATCGGAGGACATCCTGGACGTCTGGTTCGAGAGCGGCGCCAGCCACCTCGCCGTCCTCAACGAGTGCTACGGCCTGCCCTGGCCCGCCGACCTCTACCTCGAGGGCTCCGACCAGCACCGCGGCTGGTTCCAGCTGTCGCTGTTGGTCGCGCTGTGCACGAAGGGCTCGTCGCCCTACCGCGCCGTGGTCACGCACGGCTTCATGCTGGACGCCGACGGCAAGGCCATGCACAAATCCGCCGGGAACTTCATCCCGCCGCAGGAGGTCGTCGAGAAATACGGCGCCGACGTGCTGCGGCTGTGGGTGGCCTCCGAGGACTACCGCACGGATATCCGCCTCTCCTACAATCTACTCGCCCAGGTCGCCGAGAGCTACCGCCGCATCCGCAACACGGCCCGGTTCCTTTTGGGCAACCTGGGCGACTTCGACCCGGGCCAAGACGCCCTGCCGCCGGAGGAGTGGCTCGACATCGACCGCTTCGCCTACCAGCGCTTCCGGCGGCTGGCGCAAAAGGTTTACCGCGCGTACGAGCGGTTCGAGTTCCACGTAATCTACCACGCGGTCCACAACTTCTGCGCCGTCGACCTCTCGGCGTTCTACCTGGACGTCATAAAGGACCGGCTGTACTGCGAGGCGCCCGACGAGCCGGCGCGCCGCGCCGCGCAGAGCTGCCTTTACCTCCTGGCGCGCGGCCTGGCCAAGCTCCTCGCGCCGGTCATCCCGATGACCGCGGAGGAAGTGTGGCGACACCTCCCCGGCGCGGCCGGCGAGGCCGAGAGCGTCCACCTGGCGGAATGGGACGCCGCCGAAACTACGGCCGACGACGACGCCCGGGAGGAAAAATTCTCGCGGCTGCTGAAAGTGCGGGCGTCGGTATTGAAGGCCCTGGAGGAGGCGCGGGCCGCCGGCGCGATAGGTCACCCGTTGGAAGCCGTCGTCTCCGTCACCGCGGACGGCGACGTCTACGACCTCCTGGCCGCGGAAAGAGAGAACCTGGCGACGTACTTCATAACGTCGCAGGTGGAACTCCACCGGGGAAACGTAGACGACGGCCCGTGGGCGGTCGCCGTCGCGAAAACCCCGGACGAGAAATGCCGACGCTGCTGGCAGCGGCTGCCTTCGGTCGGCGAGGACGCCGAAAGGCCGGACGTGTGCGCGCGCTGCCGGAGCGTGTTAAGGAAGCTCGATGCCAACTGATACGGCTTCCCAACGCCTCTCGAGCCGAGGTAAAAAATGAACAAGCGGGAAAGAAATAAGTTCGAAAAATTGCTCCTCGAGATGCGCGAGAAGAAGATCGCGTACATCGCCATGCTGCGCGAGATCGCGATCTCCCGGACCCAACGGGACGCGAGCGGCGACGTCTCCGCCTTCACCTCCCACCCCGCGGACATCTCCAACGAGTCCGACGAACGCGAAAAAGTCGCGTCGCTCATAACGCGCGAGAGTGAAATTCTCAAAGAACTGGACGCGGCGCTGGAACGCGTCGAGGACGCCACGTACGGCAAGTGCGAAACGTGCGACGGCGACATACCGCCGGCCCGACTCAAGGCGCTGCCGTTCGCCACGCTATGTGTGAAGTGTCAGGCCGAAGCCGAAAAGGGTTAACCGGCTGGCGGCGCTACGCGGCGGCGGGCGGGTTCGCGGCCGCGCTCGTCGTCGCCGACCAGATTACCAAATCCCTCGTCGTCCATCACCTCTGGCCGGGGCGACTCGTCGTCGTCGTCCCCCGCTTCTTCAATCTCACGCTGTGCCGCAACACCGGCGGCGCTTTCAGCGTCTTACCCGATAAACCGATAATATTTACGGTACTGTCCATCATCGCGGTAGCGCTGCTGTGCTACCTCTTCACGCGGTTCGAAGGGCGGGGCGCGTCGTCGTTCGCGGCCGCGGCGATACTGGCCGGCGCCGTCGGCAACCTGGCCGACCGGTTCCGCTTCGGGTACGTCGTCGACTTCGTGGACCTCCACGTCGGCCCCTGGCACTGGTACGTCTTCAACGTCGCCGACGCGGCCATAACGCTGGGCGCCATCGCGCTCTTCGTCCTCACGTTCGTCGACGAACGCCGCCGGAGCCGCAAGGCCCGGGCCGAGTCGCCGCCGGACCCTGCCGGAAATGCTTAAGCGGTTGGCCATAGCGGCCCTGGCCGCCGGCGCGAGCGCCGCGCTCGGAAGCGACGCCGTCACGACCTCCCGCTGGTTGAACGCGGCGGCCGTCCCGGCCGGCGGCGTATACGTATACCGCATTCGGGCGGGCGACGACTACATTTCCGGTAAGGTCGCAATCCTCAAATAAACGGCGGCCTTACGCCCCCGCGCGGTGCCGGCGCCTTTTTAAACCTGTTTTTATTCGTAATGAATGGCCAAAATAAATATTGACACGGGGGCGGGTTGTTGGTATATTTTATGTAGTATTAAGATTTCACTCAAAGGAGGTGTTACACCTGATGCGTAACCTTACAGTCTTTATTCTTGTCGCTTTATTCGCGTGCGGCGGCCTGTTGCTCGTAGGCTGCAAGAAGAAGGAAGCACCCGCCCCCCCGACTGCCGAGACCGGCACGGTAGTACCCGAGCCGACGGCGGAACCGGCCCCGACGGCGGAACCGCCCGGAACTGCGACCACCGGCGAAGAGATGCCCACGACCGAGGGTCAACCCGGCGAAGGCGGCCAGTAACCGGCGGTACTTCAAAACCGATATGACGGGGCCGTTCTCGCGGCCCCGTTTTGTCGTCGTACCTTGTTAGACCCGCGGTTCTATGTTATCATCCCCCGGAATCTACGCTCCCCCCACCTCACTTCAACCACGGGTAAAACGACATGCCTCCTCTAAAGATTAAAGATAAGGAATTCGCGTCGCGCCTCATCTTAGGCACCGGGAAATACGACGACCTCGACGTTATGAAGCGGGCCTTCGCGGTAAGCGGTACGGAAATGGTAACGGTCGCCGTCCGCCGCATAGACCTGGACGCGGTCAAAGAGGGCAAAACATCCCTCCTCGATTACATCGACGCCGGAAAAATAACGATATTGCCCAATACCGCCGGCTGCTACAACGCCGACGAAGCGGTGCGGGCGGCGCAATTGGGGCGCGCCGCCGGGTTCTCGGACCTGGTCAAACTGGAGGTAATAGGCGACCGGAAGACGCTTCTGCCCGACACGGAACAGCTCCTGCGGGCGACCGAGACGCTGGTCAAGGACGGCTTTACCGTCTTGCCTTACACGAACGACGACCCGGTCTTAGCGAAGAAACTCGAGGATGCCGGCGCCGCCGCGGTCATGCCGCTGGCCGCGCCCATCGGCTCCGGGATGGGCATCCAAAACGAGCTTAACATCCAATTCATCATGGAAGCCGTCACGGTACCGGTAATCGTGGACGCCGGCGTGGGAACGGCCTCCGACGCCTGCCGCGCCATGGAGTTGGGAATCGACGGCATTTTGATGAACACCGCGGTGGCCCAGGCGAAGGACCCGGTCAAGATGGCCGAGGCCATGCGGGACGCGGTCGTCGCGGGCCGCCTCGCTTTCGAGGCCGGCCGCATTCCCAAAAAGCCGTACGCCTCGGCCTCGAGCCCGGTGGAAGGCGTCGTGCGATGAACGTCGTATTCGTTACGCCGGACGAGCCCGACGAGAAGCGGTTGCTCGCCCTCGCGGAGGACGCGCTGGAGGGGGGCGTGGACGCGGTACAGCTCCGGCTCCAAAGCGTGGCCGCCCGCCAGCTCTTCCCGCTCGCCAAGCTCATCCGGGAAATCGCCGACCGCGTCGGCGGCGCCCTCTTCGTCAACGACCGCGCCGACGTCGCGCTCGCCGCGGGCGCCGCGGGGGTGCACCTCGCGGGGCACTCGCTGCCGGTCGCGGCCGCGCGGGCCGTACTACGGCCGCCCTTCAAAATAGGCGTCTCGTGCCACAGCGTCGCGGAGGCGATGCAGGCCGAAAGCGAGGGCGCGGATTACATATTCCTGGGAACCGTTTTCCCCTCGGCCTCCAAACCGGGAACCGCGCCGCTGGGCCTCGAGGAGCTGAGCCGGGCCCGCCGCGAAGTGAGCTTGCCCATCGTGGCCATCGGCGGGATAACGGCCGAGAACGCGGGGGCGGTCCTGTCCGCCGGCGCGGACGGCGTCGCCGTCATATCCGCTATCGCCGGCGCGCGCTCGCCGCGGGAAGCGGCCGAGGCGCTCGCGGACGCGGTCAAGTCCTGGAAAGGCGAACGGCACCCCACCATCGAGGTTTCCGAGTAAAACGGTTTCGCGAGGCGAGGACGCGTCCAGGCCGCCGAGGCGGCCTTTTTGTTTGAAATCCTTCGGGCAAAAAGATACTATAGCGTGGGAAGATGGAACCTGCGCCGCTCGGAAGAAGATATGGATAAAACGCCCGGAACTCTGCAAGACCTGGCCGCGGCCCTCTGCGCATATTGGGCGGAACGCGGCTGCGTCATCGCCCCCCCGGCGGACGTGGAATCGGGCGCGGGCACTTTCCACGCCGCGACGTTCCTGCGCGCGCTGGGCCCCGCGCCGTGGCGGGCCGCGTTCGTCGCGGCCTCGCGCCGCCCCCGCGACGGCCGCTACGGCGAGAACCCCCACCGCCTGTACCTCCACTACCAATTCCAGGTCGTGCTGAAGCCGGCGCCGGAAGACGTGATGGCCCAATACGTCGGCAGCCTGCGCGCTATAGGCATCGAGCCGGAGGAGCACGACCTCCGCTTCGACGAGGACGACTGGGAATCGCCGACGCTGGGCGCGTGGGGCCTCGGCTGGCAGGTCCTGCTGGACGGCGTCGAGATAACGCAGTTCACCTATTTCCAGCAAATGGGCGGATACGACTGCGACCCCGTCACGGTGGAGCTGACCTACGGCCTGGAGCGCATCGCGGCCTTCCTCGCCGGCGTCGACAGCCTGTACGACGTAACCTGGGGCGCGGATATGTCCTACGCCGACATGCGCCGCGAGGAGGAGCGCGAGCACTCCATATACGCCCTCGACGAGGCGGACGCCGCGATGCTCTTCCGCCTGTACGAGATGTACGAGGCCGAGTGCCGGCGGCTCGCCGGAAAAGGTCTCGTCTACCCGGCCCACGACTACCTCCTAAAGAGCTCGCACGCCTTCAACCTCCTGGACGCGCGGGGCGCCATCGGCGTCACGGAGCGCGCGAACTACATCGGCCGGATACGCGCTTCGGCCAAGGCCGTGGCCGGCGCCTGGCTTCAAAAAGAGGAAGAGCCCTCCGCGAAAAATGACGACGAATAAACGTAAGGACTTATTGTTCGAAATCGGCTGCGAGGAGCTGCCGCCCGCCGTCGTCGCCGACGCGCGCGCGCAGCTAAACCGCCTTACGGAGAAGTCGTTCGCCGAAAATCGGTTGCCGCTCGCGTCGGTCGCGGCGTTCGCGACGCCCCGGCGCCTCGTCGTCGTCGCGCGCGGCGTACCGCCCCGCCAGGAGCGCGAGGTCAAGAACATAGTAGGGCCGCCCAAGAGCGCCGCCTACGACGCCGACGGAAA
>DATKXQ010000018.1:0-4599 GCA_035528975.1 bacterium | reverse complement strand
CGTGCGCGGGATGGGCGTGGCGGTGAGCGTCAGGACGTCGACCAGCTTGCGCATTTCCTTGATGCGCTCCTTGTGGCCGACGCCGAAATGCTGTTCCTCGTCGACGACGAGCAGGCCGAGGTCGGCGAACGAGACGTCGCGGGACAGGAGGCGGTGGGTCCCGATTACCACGTCTATTGTGCCGAGAGCGAGTTCGGCGATTATCTCTTTCTGCTCCTTGGGTTTTTTGAAGCGGCTCAACATCTCGAGCCGGACCGCGAACGGCTCGAGGCGCTCCCGGAAAGTCGCGAAGTGCTGGTCGGCCAGGACCGTCGTGGGAACGAGCACCGCCACCTGCTTGCCGTCGGCCACCGCGCGTAGCGCCGCCCGCACGGCCACCTCGGTCTTGCCGAAGCCGACGTCGCCGCACACCAGGCGGTCCATCGGCTTCTGCGCCCCCATGTCGGCGACGACCTCCTCCACGGCGCGGAGCTGGTCCGGCGTCTCGACGTACGGGAAGGTCTCGGCGAGCTCGGCCTCCCAGGACGCGTCGCCCGCAAACGCGTGGCCGGGACGGGCCGCCCGCGCCGCGTAGATCTCCACCAGCCGGCGCGCGAGCTTCTCCGCGGCCTTCCGGGCGCGGCCGCGCGCCCGCCGCCACGAGGCTCCCCCCAGCCGGTCGAGCGGCCTGGTGCGCGGGTCGCCTCCCACGTACTTGTACACGACGCGCAGGTTGTAGACCGGCACGTAGAGACGGTCGCCCCCCTCGTACGTCAGCGTGATGAATTCCTCGCGGTGCTCGCCCACCGGCAGCGCGGCCAGGCCCTCGAACCGGCCTACGCCGTGGTCGGCGTGGACGACGAGGTCGCCGGGCTCGAGGTCGAAGGCCGAGCCGATCCTCACGGCCTCGTTGCCGGGCCGGTAGCGGGGGGCGCGCCTCACGCGTCGCCCCGAAGGCCGGCGTCCCAACAACTGCCACGCCGGAAATACGGCCAGGCCCACGTCGTCCCAGATGAAGCCCCGCCGGGAAGCCCGGAGGTCGTAGCGGACCGGCAGCTCCTCGGCGTGGGCGGCCGCGATCTCGCGGAAGCGCTCTCCCTGGTCGGGCCGCTCCACGTGAACCACCGACTCGCCCCGCCGCTCGAACGCGCGGACCTCGTCCACGAACAGCTCGAGCCTCCCCGCCAGGTGTTCGACGCCGCGGGAACGGAAGCCGGGGCCCTCGGCCGCGGCCCCGGCCTGGAGCGTCAAGACGTTGCCGCCGGCGCGCCGGAAAGATTTCAGAAAATCTTCGAAGTCGAGAAATATCTCGTCGGCCCGCGGATAGGGGAACGACGGCTCGGCCGCGCCGGCATCCGTCTCCGCCGCCGCGGCGACGGCCTCGGCGTCGTAGAGCACCAGGAGCGGCCGCGCGGCGAAGTAATCCACGACGGTCGCGGTTTCCTCGTACAGAAACGGGAGGAGGTTCTCGACGCCGTCGAAATAACGGTGCACGTCCAGCGCCTCGTAGGCGTCCTCGGCCGCCTCCTCGCCGAAGCGGTCCCGTATCGCGTTTACGGCGCGGGCGACGCGCTCGGGCGAGAGCATAACCTCCCGCGCCGGATAAAGCTCGAGCCGGCCCAACTCCTCCGCCCGGCGCTGGCTCGCCACGTCGAAGGCGCGTATGGACTCGATGGCGTCGCCGAAGAGTTCGACGCGCGCGGGCGCGTCGGCGCCGGGGGGGAAAATGTCGACGATGGAGCCGCGGCGCGCGAACTGGGCCGGCCCCTCGACCATGCCGACGCGCTCATAGCCGAGGCGGGGCAACTCCGCCTCCAGCTCCGCCGTCTCGAGCGTATCGCCGACGCCGAAGCGCCGCACGGCCCCCCGGAGCTCGGCCGGAGGCGGCAGCCGGCGCACGAACGCCGGCGCCGACGCCACGCCCCAGGCCCGCGGCCCGCCGAACGAAAGGAGGGTCCGGATCCGGGCCGCCGACGTCTCCAGGCTCGGCGAGACGGGCTTGAGCGGCACGACGTTGAAGGCCTCGAGCAGCGCCACGTCTTCGCCCGCGTAACCGGCGGCGTCGGCGGCGAAAGCTTCCGCTTCGTCGGGCACGGCCAAAAGCACGAGCATCGGCGCGTCGAGCTCCCGGCGCAGCGCGGCCGTAAAGAGCGCCGCGGCGCCGTCCGCCAGGCCGCCCACGGGTACGGTCCCGCCGCGGCTCGCGCGCACCGACGCGACGATCTGTTGAAATACGGCGTTCCGGCCTACTCTATCGAGGTAATCCATATGCGCCTCGGCTCCGGGCCGAGTATAACCCTCTATTATACGAAAAAACCGGTTCGAATCAAACGAACTCTTGCGACGCCGGGGGTTCTCGTTAACGCTTGACTGGCCAAGCCCTTATGTTATCCTTGCGGCAATATGGCCCCCATGAAGCGGCGGATAGCGAAGAATACCACGGCCCTCCTCGCCACCCGGATAATAAACCAGGTGGCGGGCTTTTTGCTGGTCGTCTACGCGAGCCGGCGCCTGGGCGTCGAGGACTTCGGCAAATATTCGTTCGTCGTCGCCTTCTACCTCGTCTTCGAGTTGATATCCTTCTTCGGCCTGCAAAACTTCCTGCCCCGCGAGATAGGCCGGCGGCGGGAGGACGCGGGAAAGTACTTCGTCCACGCGGCCGTGCTGGTGGGCGGCGTCGCGCTGCTGCTGGTCGCCGCGATGAACGGCGCGGCGGCCGCCTACGGCCTCGCCCGCGAAACGTACGTCGCCGCGGTAGTGGCTTCGCTGGGCCTGCTGCCCGCCGCGCTCGGCGCCGCCGCGGAATCGTCCTTCATCGGCATCGAGAAGGCCGAATTCATAACGCTCCTGACTTTCGTCAAGAGGACGCTGGTCACGGCCATAAGCATCCTCGTGCTGTGGCTCGGCCACGGCATAATAGCGCTTATAATCGTGCGGGCCGCGGTAGAATTCGCCTCCGCGTCGTTCTCGGTGCCGCTGTGCCTGTGGCAAACGCGGGCGGGCCCGATACGGCTGGACCGCGCTTTCCTGGGCCGGCTCCTCCGCGGGGCGATGCCCTTCGCCGGCCTGGCCGTACTCGCCTCGGTATATTGGCGCCTCGACGTCCTGTTGCTGCAGCGGCTCGTGGGCCCGACCGAGGTCGGCATATACTCCGCCTCGTACCGCCTCATGTTCCTCTTGACGCTCGTCCCCGAGTCGTTCATGAACGCCGTCTACCCCAACCTCGCCCGGACGTGGCGGGGGGACCGGCCGCAATTCGTACGTCTGGCCGAGCGTTCGCTGCGGTACCTCGTCGCGTTCGCGCTGCCCGCCGCGGTCGGCGCGTTCGTCCTGGCCGAGCCGGTCGTGATGCTGGTTTACGAGGTCGATTTCGCGCGTTCCGTGGCCGTGTTCTCGATCCTGATTTTCGCCGTGATCCCCATATACGCCAACAACGTCTTCTACCGCGCGCTCTTCGCCGCGGAGCAACAGATAAAGAGCATATTCATACTGGTCGTGAACATCGTCGTGATGACCGTGGGCGGCATTTTGCTGATTCCGCGCTGGGGCGCCGCGGGAGCGGCCGCGGCGCTACTCATATCCCTCGCCGTCGCCCTGGTCCAAAACTATATCTTCACGTACGCGCTGGTCTACCGGAGCAAGCTGGGCGGCGCCGTCGTCCGGAGCGTCGTCGCGGCGGCCGCCATGGCCGCGGCCATATGGGGCGTAAAACCGTATTTGCCGTGGCCGGTCCTCATCGTAGTGGGCGTCTGCTTTTACGTGCCGCTGCTCTTCCTGTTGCACGTTCTGGGGGGCGGGGACGTTGCGGCGATAAAAGAAATTATGGGCTTCGGCCCCGGCCGCCGAGCCGGAGATTCGGCGGCCGGAGGCGATTAAAAAAACTATACTTTCGAAAGATATTATGTTAGCTTACGAGGAATGGTAGAAACTGCCTTCCCAAGCGCTTGCAGCGCCGCCCCTATGTCGCTATGAACGAAGAGAAAACCGCCCTGGAGCCGAAGTGGCTCTGGTACGTAATATCGTTTATCCTGCCCGTAGTCGGTTTAATACTCGGGATTCTCTACCGGCGCAAAGGCCATCCGGAAAGCGCCGGTTTCGCTAAGAAAACCACGATCGCGGCCGTGTTGGGCATTGTCGCCTGTGTCGCCTTCTACGTCGTATGGTTTTTCGTCTTCGGCGCCGCGGAATTGATGAAGTGAGAGGCGATAGTGAGTAACGGCGATAAGCCCCTCGAGCCCGAATGGTTGTGGTACATCCTATCGTTCATTATCCCTATCCTGGGGATAATACTGGGAGCCATCTACCTCGGGAAACCGGAACCCGAAAACAAGCGCTTCGGCAAGAACTGTTTAATGGCGGCCGTAATCTATTTCGTCGTCGTAGCGTGTTGCGTAGTACTATATTTTGTGTTCATCGTCGGCATAATCGGCACCGGGATTTTCGGCGCCGCGATGAGTAGCTAATACCCTTAACCTTTAACGCGCACGGAGGTATGACCCATGACGAACGGTAATAAACCGCTGGAACCGAAGGTATTATGGTACATCCTATCGTTCATAATTTGGCCTCTGGGCATAATTCTCGGCATCATCTATATGCAGAAACCCGAGCCCGAGGTAA
>DATKXQ010000017.1:0-4693 GCA_035528975.1 bacterium | reverse complement strand
CTCAGACCGCGGCGCCGCGGCCGCCGCCCGTCACAGCTTCCGCATAAACTCGTCGAATACTTCTATCACGTACGCCGCGTCGGCGTCGGCGATATTCTGGTGACAGCCGATGTAAAAACCGCGCGCGCCGACGTACTCCGCGCCCGGGAACTCGCCCTCCCGGTGGCCCATCCACCGGTAGGCGGGTTGTTGGGTGGGAATACACCCGAAGGCCGGCCTCGTCTCGACGCCGCGCTCCTCGAGGTGCTTCGTGAGCTCGAAGCGCTTAAACGGGGCGTTCTCCTTGACGACGAGCGGGTAGCACAGCGGGCTGATCTCCTCGCCCGGCCCCGGCCGAAAGAGCTTGAGCACGTCCTCGTATTTCGCCAGGCGCTCGTTGTAATACTCGAGCCGCGCCCGCCGCGCGCCGACGATGTCGTCCATCCTGGCAACCTGCTCGATGCCGAGGGCCGCTTCCAATTCGTTCATCTTGCTCGAGAAGCCCACGCGTTCGAAATGGAAGCGAATGTCCGTATCCTCGCCGTACTTGTAGCGAAGGGGACAGTAGCTCGAGTCGACGTTGAGGACGCAGACTTTGCAATCGCAGGCCCGGCCGTGAGCCCGAATGCTGCGGCAGAGCCGCGCGAGCTCGGCGTCGTCGGTGATAACCATCCCGCCCTCGCCCGTCGTCAATATATGCGCCACGTAGAAGGAATAGGTCGCCATGGCGCCGAAGGTGCCGACGAGAGTGCCGCGGTAGCGGGCGCCGTGCGCCTCGGCCGCGTCCTCGAGCAGCGTCAAACCGTGCCGCCGCGCCACGTCCCCCAGCTCGTCCATCGCCGCCGGCCGGCCGAAATTATGGACCGCCATAACGGCCCGCGTGCGCGGCGTAATCGCCGCCTCCACCGCGCTCGGGTCCAGATTGTAGCTCTCGGCGTCGACGTCCGCGAAACGCGGGACGAGGCCCGCGTGCAGCGCCGCGTTCGCGACGGAGATGAACGTCAACGCCGGCACGATAACTTCGTCGCCCCGCTCCGCGCCGCGCTCGAGCAACGCGGCGTACGCGACGGCGTCGGCGTCGGTCCCGCTCGAGACGGCGATCCCGTACTTGAGGCCGTGGTAGGCGGCGAAAGCTTCCTCGAATTCCTGGACGTATTTCCCGCCGGAGATCCGGCCCCGCTCGAGCGCCGCCATGACGCGCCTTTTACCGTCCTCCCCTACGGCGACGGTACCGACCGTAATCCGACGTTCCGAGGCGGCGTTTTTCTTTTCAACCATCTCACGTCACTGACGGGTCAAATTTAACGTTATCGCGTCGCCCCCCGCCTCGCGGCGGCCGGGCGGCCCCAAAAACCGGGCCCCGCAAGCCAAATCTATCGCAGAAGGCGGCCGGAGCCGTTTTGATTGACGCTCACTTCCCCGAATGGTATAATATAGCACAATAATTCTTATGTTGCGCGACAAAACCACGGCCTTTCTCGCCCTCGGCTCGAACGTGGGCGACCGCAACGCCAACCTCGACGCCGCAGAGTCGGCGCTGGCGAGCGCCGGCGGGGTATACCTCTACCGGGCCTCGCCGACGTACGAGTCGCCGCCGGAGGGGCCGGCCGGCCAGCGTCATTTCCTAAATCGCGTTCTCGCCATCGATACCTGGCTGGGGCCGCGCGAACTGCTCCAAACGTGCCAGGACGTCGAAAAGGCCCTGGGCCGGAAGAAAAAGGTGTCCAAAGGCCCGCGCATAATCGACGTCGACATCCTGCTCTACGACGACCTCGTCATCGACGAGCCGGCGCTGAAAATCCCGCACGAGGGATTGAAGCGCCGACCCTTCTTCCTGCAGCCGCTGGCCGACGTCGCCGGCGATATCGTAATCCCCGGCGAGGGCGTTCCCATTAGCCGCCTGTTGGGCGACCTCGCGCCCTACGAGCTCGACGTCTACCGGGAGAAATATTAGCGACGTGGACAAAGTCACCGCCAACGACATTATCCAATTGAAGCGCGAACGCACGCCGATCGTATGCCTGACGGCGTACGATTACCCCACCGGCGCGACCGTGGACGAGGCCGGCGTGGACCTGATTTTGGTGGGCGACTCGCTGGGCATGGTGGTCCAAGGCCGCGAGAATACGCTCGGCGTTACGCTCGAGCACATGGTGTACCACGTCTCCATGGTGAAACGGGCCGTTTCGCGGGCGATGGTCGTGGCGGATATGCCGTTTATGTCTTTCCAGGAAAGCGACGAACGGACGATGGCGAACGTGGGCCGGCTCGTCAAAGAGGGCGGCGCGGAAGCGGTGAAGCTGGAAGGCGCCCGCCCCGAAACGCTGGAGCGCATACGGAAGATCGTCGGCGCCGGCGTACCGGTGATGGGCCATCTGGGTTATACGCCCCAGAGCGTGCATTATTTCGGGCGGCGGGTCGTCCAGGGCAGGACCGCGGCTCGCGCCCGGGTCATGTTGGAACACGCGTTCGGGCTGCAAGAGGCCGGTTGTTTCTCCATCGTATTGGAAATGGTGCCGCGGCAGCTCGCCGGCCTGATTTCCCGGGCTACGGAAATCCCGACTATCGGCATCGGCTCCGGCGTCGAATGCGACGGCCAGATCCTCGTCCTGCACGACCTCGTCGGCTTCTACCGCGGCTACAGCCCCAAGTTCGTCCGCAAGCTGGCCGACGTCACCGCCGCGATGCACGCCGCCGTCGAGGAGTACGGCGAACTGGTGCGGGGCCGCGTATACCCGGGGGACGAGGAATCGGTGGCCCTGGCCGAAGACGTCTGGACCGAAGTTACCAAGCTCGAAAAACCGCGCGAGGACTGAACGGTGGACGTCATTACTTCCCCCGCGATTATGCGACGCACGGCCGAAGAATTGCGTCGGGATAACGCAAGTCTCGGCCTGGTCCCGACGATGGGTTACTTTCACGAAGGCCACCTCTCGCTCATGCGCCGCGCCCGGGCCGACTGTCGGTGGGTCGTCGTCAGCCTCTTCGTAAACCCCGCGCAGTTCGGCGCCGGCGAGGACCTGAACCGCTACCCGCGCAGCTTCGAGCGAGACAAAGAGCTCGCGGCCGCCACGGGGGCCGACGTGATGTTCGCCCCCGACGCCGAGGCCATGTACCCCGACGGGTACGCGTCGTACGTCGACGTCGAGCGGCTGACGGATAGGCTTTGCGGCGCCAGTCGCCCGGGCCACTTTCGCGGCGTCGCGACCGTCGTCGCCAAGCTGTTCAACTTGTGCCGGCCGACCACGGCCTATTTCGGCCGAAAGGATTACCAACAGGCGCAGGTCATCAAAAGGCTCGTCGCCGACCTGGATTACGGCATCGAAATCGACGTGCTTCCGACCGTCAGGGAGGCCGACGGCCTCGCGATGTCCTCGCGCAACGAGTATCTTTCGCCGACGGAACGCCGCCAGGCCACGTGCCTGTACCGCGCCCTGGCGCGGGCCCGGGAATTGTTCGCCGCGGGCGTGCGCGACCCCGCGCGGTACGTCGCCGAGATGACGGCCGTCGCGGCGGCCGAACCCGACGCCCGCCTCGATTACGCGGAAGTGGTCCACGCCGAAGAGCTCACTCCCGTAACCGAAGTGGAGGCGGGAGCGGTGGCGGCGCTCGCCGTCTTCATAAACAAAACGCGACTCATCGACAACACGGCGCTCGGCGAAGACGATCTCAAGGTTGGTGCGAATCCATGCTGAGGCGTTTTTTAATTAGCAAGATCTACCGCGCTGCGGTAACGGCCACCGAGCTCGAATACGAAGGCAGCCTGGGCCTCGACGAGGATTTGATGGACGCCGCCGGCCTCCTCGCCGGCGAAATCGTGCACGTCTTCAACATCAACGACGGCAACCGCTTCGAGACGTACGCTATCCCGATGCCGCGGGGTTCGAAAGCGGTAACGCTATACGGCGCCGCGGCGCGCCGCGGCGAACCCGGCGACAGGATAATTATCCTGGCTTACGCCCTCGCCGAAGAGCCCCCCGCGCCGCGCAAAATCGAGCTGGACGAAAAGAACGATATCGTCCCGTAAGGGCGATAGGCGAAGAGGGAGTTGGGTAACGCGCTGAGCGGTATGGTTGCCAAGTACACCGCGAAAACGTCGGCGAGGCTGGTGGTGGCCTTCGCCGTCGCCACATTTGCGGCCGGCGGCGCGGCCGCCGTCTCCGAGGACGAGTCCTTTTCCCTCGGCCGCAAGATGTTCGACCGGGGCCTGTTCAAAGCCGCCTACCGAGATTTCGACGACTACCTCAAACAGAACCCCGGCGGCGAGTGGGCCGACGAAGCGCAATTCTACCTGGGCCGCTCCCTCCACGAGCTGGCCAGTTACCACGAAGCGATCGCGGAATACCGGCGGGTAATCAATAACTACCCGACCTCGCCGTTGGTCGCGCCCGCGCTGATACACAAAGGCGAGTGCTACGCCGCGCTGGGGGAATACGACCTCGCCATTAAGACGTACTTGCGCGCCCTGGCGGCGGCTACCGACGCCGGCTGTAAAGTCCGCGCCTACCAAAAGCTGGGCGAAACGTATTTCCTGGTAGGCGAGGCCGAGAAGGCGGCGGAAACGTACGAGGAATCGCTTCACAAATTCCCGGAATCCGAAACGGCCGGGACCCTCCACTTCCGACTGGCATTGTTGTATTTCCTGGAAGGCGATTTTGAATCCAGCGCGCTTCACTTCGAGGCGGCGAGAAATTCCGACAACGTCGACGCTTCC
>DATKXQ010000016.1:0-6178 GCA_035528975.1 bacterium | reverse complement strand
TCAAATCGTTGTACAGCCGGTCGTCTTTGAGGAGTTTGCCGGCGGACCCCTCGCCCGCCTCCAGGCCGTCGGCGACGCCGCGCAGGGAGGTCGCGGTGTAGCGCAAGTCCCCGGACATTAGCGACAGGTTGTCCATCGTCGTATCGAAGTTACCCTCGTTGCGGGCGACCATTCCGTCGAGGCGGTAGCTCATGGAGCGCAGGTTGTCCATCGTGACCGTTATGTCCTCGCGGCTTTCGTCCAGGATGTAGGCGAGGTCGGCGGACATGGCCTCGGTGTTGTGGACCGTCTTTTTGAACGACGTGACCGTGGGCTCGTCCAGCATTTCGGTGATGGACCCCAGGCCGTCCTGGACCATTTTGAACATTTCGTCCATGCCGATGACGTCGGCGCCCTCGACGGTGGCGCCGGGGTTTATGACCGCGGCCTTGGAGGGGCCGGGTTCGATCTCCACGTAGTTGTCGCCCAACAAGCCCATCATGGTAATTTTGAACTTGTCATGCTCGTGGAGGATGAGGTCCTTGCGGACCAGGACGTCGACGACGACGCGGCGCTTCTCCTTGTAATCGATAAAGTCGATGTCGCTGACGGAGCCCACCTTGACGCCGCCCATCCGCACGCTGGCGCCCTCGTTCAGGCCGGCCGACGAGTCGAAGATAACCCGGTAGTGGTGTCCGCGGTCGAAGAGCCGGACCTCGCCCACGCCGAATACCAGGATGGAAAGCAGCACGAGCGACACGAAGACTAACATGCCGACCTTTACCTCGTTGGATAACTTTTCCATTCAGGCACCCCCTATCACGTCTATGGGGCCTTCCGCGTTGCCGTTGATGAACTGCTGTACGTAAACGTCGTCGGAATTTTTAATTTCGTCCGGAGTCCCGACCGCGATTATCTTGCCGCCGTACATCATCGCGATGCGGTCCGCGATTTTGTATGCGCTCGCCATGTCGTGCGTTACCGCTATGCTCGTGACGTCGAGCTGCTCGTCGAGTTTGATTATCAGTTCGTTGATGACGTCCGCCATGATGGGGTCGAGGCCGGTGGTGGGCTCGTCGTAGAGGACGATCTGGGGGTCGTGGGCCAGCGCGCGCGCGAGGCCGACGCGCTTCTTCATGCCGCCCGAGAGCTCCGCGGGTTTCATGTCCGATATGTTCTCCAGGCCCACGAGGCGGAGCTTTTCCTCGACGATACCGGCGATCTCCTCGCGCGAGAGCTGCGAATACTCGTACAGGAAGAAGCCGACGTTCTCGCCGACCGACAAGGAATCGAAGAGCGCCGACCCCTGGAACACCATGCCGAATTTCCGGCGGATGTCGTTGAGCTCCCGGCCCTTCGATGCGGTAACGTCGCAGTCGTCCACCGTTATCGTTCCGGCATCGGGTTTCATAAGGCCGATGATGTTTTTCAGGAACACCGATTTCCCGCACCCCGAGCGACCTATGACGACGAGCGTTTCTCCCTCGTGCACCGTCAAGTTTATCCCGTTCAGGACGTGTTTCTCGCCGAACGCCTTGTGTACGTCGTCGGCGATTATGACTTCGCGGTCGTGGCGGAAATCGTGAGTCATAGTTTCGCGTTGCGGCCGCTTTCGGCCCGGGCCGCCGGCGGCGCGGCCCGTCCGGGGTTTGGCTCTGCGACGACCGCTTCCACCGTCCGCCGGTCGTTGTACGGTATTTCGCGGCCCTTCACCTTTTGCACTTCCTCGTGACCCTTCCCCAATATCGCCACCACCGTGGGCACGTCACCCTCGGCCGAAGCGAGCGCGAAACGGACGGCCTCGCCCCGGTCCAATATTACGCGGTAGTCGGCCGGCGCGGAACCGCCCGCGGCGACTATGCCCGCCTCCACCTCGCGCGCTATGGCCGCGGGCTCTTCGTAGTACGGGTCGTCGGTGGTGACGACGACGTAGTCGCCGTACCGCAGCGCCAGCTCGCCCATGACCGGCCGCTTCTTTGCGTCGCGGTCGCCCGTGCAGCCGAACACGACGACCACGCGCGCCGGCGACAGCTTGCGAACCTCGGCCAGCGCCTTTTCCATGCTGTCCGGCGAGTGGGCGTAGTCGATGACGACGCGCAGGTTGTCGTTCACGTCCACCGTCTCCAGCCGCCCGGGCACCGCCGTCATCGCCGCGATGCCCCGCCGGGCCGCCTCGGCGGAAACGCCCAGCTCGCGCGCCGCGGCGAAAGCGGCCGTGCAGTTGAGCACGTCGAACGACCCCCGCAGCGGCGAAGCGACGTTCACGGTCGCGCCGTCGGGGCCGGTGAGGGCGAAGGCCAACCCGTCCCAGCCGGAAGACGCGGCCGTGGCGCGGTAGTCGCACGTACCGCTCTTTTCGCCGTACGTGACCTTGCGCCCCTCGAAAGACGCCGCGAGCTCGCGGCCATAGTCGTCGTCGACGTTGATTACCGCCGGCGCGCCGTCGGCCAGCCCCTCGAAGAGCGAGGCCTTGGCCGCGAAGTAGGACGCCATGTCGCCGTGGAGGTCGAGGTGGTCGTGGCTCAGGTTCGTGAATACGGCGGCGGCGAACGGTATCCCCGCGACGCGCGACAGCGCGAGCGCGTGCGACGAGACCTCGACGACGGCGACGTCCGCCCCGGCCGTGGCGGCCTCGCGCAAGAGCGCCTGCACTTCCGGCGCCTCGGCCGTCGTGAGGCGAGCCGGCCGCTCGACGCCGGCCACGACGTTCTTTACCGTCGACGCCAGCGCCGTCGTCGAGCCCGCGGCGCGGAATATGGCGTCGAGCAGGAAGCAGACCGTCGTTTTGCCGTTGGTCCCCGTAACGCCGACGCAGCGCAGTTCCCGCCCCGGGTGGCCGAAGAACGCCGCCGCGGCGGCGGCCAACGCCCGGCGGGAATCCGCGACGACGAGCTGCGGGACGCCGGCCGCGGCCGGTTCCTCCACGACCACGGCCGCGGCGCCGCGCGCGACCGCTTCGGCAATGAAGTCGTGGCCGTCGGCGCGCAGGCCCCTCATCGCAACGAACAACGAGCCGGGGCCGACTTGCCGCGAGTCGTACGTAACCGCCGTTATTTCGGCTTCGGCCCCGCCGATCACTTCCTCGAGGGGAAGCTCTCCCAGTATATCCTTTATTTTCAAGGGGTTAAGGTTCGGATAAATTTTACTTGACTTATAGTAAGTATTCTGCTATCTTACTAATAGTAAAGTTTAGCCGCCCTCCAGTAAGGGTACGATGTAGTCGAAAAAGGACCTTTCCTAAATGCTATCACAATTAAACAATTTAATCAACTACTAATTGGGTACGACGGGGCCGTGGGCCCGCAAGCGACTTATGGAAGGGACCCGAGTTACGTTCGGTAAAGTCCTCCGCGAGAAGCGGATCGGTCGCGGCCTGACGCAGAAGGAGCTGGCCGAGCTCGCGAAAGTGGACGACTCGTACATCTCGCAGCTCGAGCGGGATTACAAGTTCCCGTCGGCCCGCACGATAGAGAGTCTGGCGCACGCGCTCGGGGTCGAGGTCGCCGAGTTGTTGGCGATGTACTTCCCGCCGGCGGACGCGAAGGCGACGCCGCCGTTCGTAGGCCGCAAGGACGCGGTTGCCGCCTTCGAGGAGTGTCTGGCGGGGGCCGAGGGTTTATTGGTGATACGGGGCGGCCCGGGGTCCGGAAAGACGGCCCTCATCAACGAGCGCATAATCCCGAAGTGCCGCGACGAGAAGGTGCCGTACATCTACTTCGACAGCCGCCGGCTGACGTCGTACCGCGGTTTCTTGAAGGACCTGCGCGATACCTTCGCTTCGCGCCGGGGCGGGTATCGCGCTTTCGACGAAATTTATGAGCAGTGCCGGTCCATAGAGCGGCGTCTGCGGGGCCGGTTTCAAGACCCGTTCAGTCTGCAAGTTGCGGGCGGGGGAGCGGAGCCGGCGCGCGAGGCCGAGGCCGAGCTGACGTACGCGGAGAAGTACATATATCGCGAGACCGAGCGGCTTCTGACCGAGGAGTTCCTGGCCGGCTGGCGGACGTCGTCGCGGGACGTCCGTCGCGCCGTGGTTATCCTGGACGATTTCCACAACGTCGGCGCCACGGTGGGTTATTGGGTCGGCCAATTCGTGGAGAGGTTGGCCGAGGTCGGCGCCCCGGGCGAGAAGATGTTGTTCGTGACGGCGGTGCGGTCGCCGCGGGCGCTGGTTGCCCCGGCGGCCGTCGGAGGCGTGCGGACGCTCGAGCTGAAGCCGCTGTCGCCGGCGGAGGTGGAGGAGTACGTCCACGCCCGCGACCTGGACCTCACGGAAGCGGAGGGGGAGCTGGTCTCGTCGCTTCAGGGTGACGTCCGGGCGCTGAAGTTCTGGGGAGATTATTTCGAGGCGGCCGCGCTGTACGGCAAAAACCGTTTGGGGCCGGCGGAGGACGAGCTGCGCCGCCTGGACGAGGAATTGGCGCCTTTGGTATCGGAGGGCCTGTTGAAGAAAGGTCGGCTCCTCCCCATGGAGACGCGGCGCCTTTTGGGGCACTTGACGAGATTGCAGGGCCGTTTGGCCGAGGCCGCGGCCTACTACGTTTCGGCGGCGTCCCTGGCGGAAGGTTTGGCGGAAGCCCGGCCCGCGGACCTGGGCTACCTGTATCTGGACCTGGGCCACGTGTGCCGGCACCGGGGCCGGTGGGACGAGGCGATTGACTATTACGTGCGCGCCGGCGACGAGTTCGCCGGCTGCGGCGAGAAAATCGGCGAGGGCGTGGCGCACTCCAGCATGGGCACCGCCTTCCGGCTGAAGCGCAAATTCGCGCGGGCGAAGCAGGAGTACCGCCAGGCGACGAACGTCTTGGAGAGTCTCGCGGGTCGGGGCGACGGCGCCGAGGCCGGGGCCTGGTTGGCGAGCACGTTGTCGAACTACGGCATTACGTTGAGGCTCGAGGCCGAAGAGCTGATGGCGGCGGGCGACGCCGCCGCGGCGCACAGGGCGCTCGACAAGGCCAAGGCGATGTGCGAGGAGGCCGTGGCGCTGAGCGACGCCGCCGCCGAGACGGCCGTGGCCGAGAACCGCTACGGCCTGTGCCTCTCCACCGCCGGCCGGTGGCTGCGGGAGGAAGGGGCGGCGGCCGAGGCCGCGGACTTGCTGGCCGAGGCTACCCGGCGCCACAAGCGGGCCCTTTCCGTCTTCGAGGACCTGGGCGACCACTACCGCGTGGCGCAGGTCCTCGCGGACCTGGGCGTGGCCGCGGCGCAGCAGGGCCTCGTCCACGACGCCATCATAAATTTCAAAAACAGTCTGGCCATTTTTCAACAGATGGGCAGCCGGTACCACGAGGCCAAGGTCCTGGTGGAATTGGGCCTGCTCTCCGAGGGCGGCGAACAGTTGTCCTATTTCGCCGAGGCCCTCGCGGCGGCCCGGGGCCACAACGACGAGTCGCTGGCCGAAATAGCCGGCGCCGTGAAGGCGGCGCTGCTGGCCGGGGACGGCTCACGGGCCCGCCGGTTTTTCGAGGAACAGACGGCCGCGGACCCCGCCTTCGGCCGCTTTTTCGCCGAGGGCGACTAACGGCCGGGACCGCGGAGAGAGCGAGGACGATATGTGCGGCATAGTGGGATACGTGGGCAAGAGAGCGGCGGCGCCGATTCTGGTAGACCGCCTCGACGACCTTTCGTATCGGGGTTACGATTCCGCCGGCATCGCGGTGGCGAACGGCGGCGTGGTCGTCGTCGAGAAGATGCCGGGGAAGATAGAGAACCTGCGCGCGGCCCTGGACGGCAACGAGCCGCCGGGCACCATCGGCATAGGCCACACGCGGTGGGCGACGCACGGCGCCCCCACCCAGGTCAACGCCCATCCCCACGCCGATTGCACGGGAAAACTCTTCGTCGTCCAGAACGGCATCATCGAGAACTTCCCCGTGCTCAAGCGGGAGCTCCTGGCGCGGGGCCACGAGTTCCGCTCCCAGACCGACACCGAGGTCGTGGTCCACCTAGTGGAGGAATATTACGAGGGCGACCTGCTTGCGGCGGCGAAGAAGACCGCGGCCCGGCTCCAGGGTTCCTTCGCGCTGGCCTTCCTGGCCGCCGACGAGGGGCGCCTGGTCGCGGTGCGGTACCACGCCCCGCTCATCGTCGGCGTGGGCGGCGGCGAGAACTTCCTGGCCTCGGACATCACGGCGGTACTGCAAGACACCAATAAGGTATACGTCCTCGAGAACGGCGACGTGGTGTCGGTGGAGGCCAACCG
>DATKXQ010000015.1:0-8923 GCA_035528975.1 bacterium | reverse complement strand
CGGCGCGTCGCTGGTGGCGGTGACGAGCGGCGGCCGGTTGGAGGAGCTGGCGCGCGAGGCCTCGTTCCCCTGCATCAAAGTACCGCCCGGGCGGCCGCCGCGCTGTTCGCTCGGTTATATGGCGGGCGGCCTCATGGGGTACCTCGGCCGATGCGGCGTGTACGAGTTCCCGCCCGCCGCCGAGGTCGCCGCCCAACTCCGCGCTTGTTGGACGCGGTGGGGTTTCGACGTCCCCACGGCCGAAAACGACGCCAAGCTGCTGGCCGGGAAGCTCCTGGCGGCCGGGGGCGCCGCTATCTACGGCGCCGGCCACCTGGGGGCCGTGGCGGCGGAGCGGTGCCGGACCCAGCTCGCCGAGAACGCCAAATTCTACGCCTCCGGTCATTTCTTCCCCGAGCTGTGCCACAACGAGCTCGTCGCTTTCGAGGTGCCGAACGACGTCGTGTCCCACCTTCACGTCGTCGTGTTTCGGCTCCTGGGCGAGGCCGACGTCGGCGGCCGCCAGGTGGACGCGGCGCTCGAGCTGATGGCGCCCGTCGTGCCCGGCGTCACGGAAGTCCGCGCCGCCGCCGCGGAGGACATGCCGGCCCTCTTCGAGCTTATCTACTTCGGCGACCTCGTCTCCTATTATTTATCCCTTCTGCGGGGCGTAGACCCGAAGCCGGTGGCGAGCATACAGAAGTTGAAGCAAAAACTCTCGTCCTGACGGCGATAACCGGCCGGGTTTTTTTGTCGGGGCTGTGCTCGCCGTCGGGGCGCGGAGGCCGCCGGAGGTAGATGCCGACGTGAAAGGGTCGCGGGAAACCGAGAAGGACGTCGGGTGTACGGAGGCGCGGGCGGCCGCGGCGGCCGTTCTCGTCGCCGTAGGCCGCGGGACGAAGCTGGACGAGGCGCTGGGGCGGTACGCGCGGCGGCTCGGCCGGCGGGACGGCGCGTTCGTCGACGAGCTTGCCAAGCAGGTCGTGCGGAACCGCCGCTACGTCGACTACCAGCTCGAGCGCGTCGCGGCGAAGCCGCTCGCGAAATTACCGCCGCCGGTGCTCGATACGCTGCGGATGGCGGTCGTCGAGTTGTACTTCCTGCGCACGCCGGCGTACGCCGCGGCGGCGGAGGCCGTCGCCGCGGTCAAGGCCTCGCGGTTCGCGGGCCTCGCTCCCTTCGTCAACGGCGTCGTGCGCGCCCTCGCCGCGCGGGACGGGCCGGCCGAAGTGGAAGGCGACGCCGCCCGACGGCTCGCCGTAAAATACTCCTATCCGGATTGGTTCGTGCGGCGGTGGCTCGAGCGGTTGGGGCCGGCCGAGGCGGAGGAGTTCCTGGCGGCGAACAACGTCCCTGCGCCCCTCAACGTCTACCCGAACCCCGCGCGCGTAAGCCGCGCCGCCTTGGCCGACGAACTCGGCGCCGAGGGCTGCCGCGTGACGGACGGGCCGTTCGGTTCGTTGGCGGTGGCGCTGGGGGATAAGTCGCTGCGCGAGCTCCGCGCTTTTCGGGACGGCCTTTTCGTCGTTGTAGACCCGGCGTCGTCGCTGGGGCCGCGGTGGCTCGCGCCGCCGGAAGGCGCGACCGTGGCGGATTTGTGCGCCGGCGCGGGCGGGAAGGCGGTGCAGCTGGCGTGGGCCGTCGGGCCGCGCGGCCGCGTCGTCGCCGTCGACGACGACGAGCGTAGGTTGAGCGCCTGCGCCGCGGCGGCCGAGCGGCTGGGTTTGGCGAACGTCGAAACGCGGCGGGCCGACGTTTTGCAAGACGAATGGCCGCGGGCCGACTTCGTCTTCCTGGACGCGCCGTGTACGAACCTGGGAGTTATCCGGCGGAAGCCGGACGTGAAGTGGCGCGTGCGCGAAGAGGACGTGGAAGCCGCGGCCGCGACGCAGGAGGCCATGCTCGCGCGCGCCCTGGACGCGTCCGCCCCGGGCGCCGTCGTGGCCTACTGCGTATGCTCGCTGGAGCCCGAGGAGGGCGAGCGGGTCGTCGAGCGGGTGCTCGGGCGCGCGTCGTCGTCGGCGGTCCCGTGCCGCGGCGAGGAGTTCGGCGACGCGTGCGACGGCCCGTACGTTCGTACCTGGCCGCACCGCCACGGCTGCAACGGCGGTTTCGCGGCGTTGCTGAGGAAGGGGAAGTGAGCGCCGAAGGCGAAAGCGCGGAGAGCAAGTCCTTACTCGCGAAGGACGCCGCGAAGTTGTGGGCGGGCACTGCCGTTGAGCAATTATTCGGCCTCGTCCGCGGCGTCATCATCCCGGGCTACCTGGGCCCGGGCCTCTACGGCATACTGGGCGCGCTCGGCCTCATCACCAAGTACGGCGCGTATCTCCAGCTCGGCATCACGACCGCGGTAGGCCGCGAAGTCCCCTATGCCCAAAAGCGGGGCGACGCCGAAGTCGCCGGCGCCCTGGCCCGGGCGGGGTACTCCTTTAATCTGTTGACCTCGGCGGTACCGGCGCTCGTCCTGGCCGTCTACGCGCTCGCGACGTGGGGCCGGTACGAGGCGGTTACGTCGTGGGGCCTGGTGGCGTTCTCGTTTCTTTTGATAACGAGCCGCTTCGAGATTTATTTCACCACCCTCTTTCGGGCGCAGCGCCGCTTCTCGTCCTCTTTCGCGTTCACGGCCTTCAAAGCGGCTATACTGTTTATATTGCCGGTTGGGTTCCTCTTCGCATACGGCCTGTACGGCGTCTTCATCGGCTCCGTCATCGGCGGGGCCGTCGTTATGCTGGTCGGTTCGGCGTGGACGCGGGCCCGGGCGGGCCCCTGGCCGAACTGGGCCGTCGTCAAAAAACTTCTGCCGGTCGGGCTGCCGCTCGCCGGCATCGGCGTGCTCGGCTTCGCCCTTCAATCCGTCGACCGCCTCATGGTAATCCATTTCTTCACGGCGCGGGAGGTCGGTTACTACATGTTGGCCGTGACGGCCGTGACGTTCGTGTATTTCATACCAATGAACGTAGGCCAGGCCATGGCGCCCCGCATCTACGGGTTAAGCCGGGAGAGCGACCGCGGCGCCTTCGAGGAGTACCTCGTTAAACCTTCGCTCCTGATAACTTATCTGGTGGCGGCGCTGGGGGGCGCGGTCGTAATAGTCGCCGTGCCTTTCGTCCGGTACGTGCTGCCGGCGTACGGCCCCTCCGTGCCCGTCGTCGCGGCGCTCCTGGTCGGCATCACGTGCCTGGGCGGCGCCCAGGGCGCGGCGCACATCTTGATCGCGCTGGGCCGCTTCCGTTCGATCGCCGCGGTCCAGGTCGTCTCGCTGGCGTTAGCGGCGTTGTCCATCGGCGCCGCGGTCCGTTTCGGGTGGGGTTTGGTCGGCGTGGGCGCGGCGGCCTCCGCCGGCCTCGTCGTATACGCCTGCCTCATCCAGTTCCTCGCCTGGCGCCTGATGTCGTTGCCGGCGCGCACGTTCGCCCAGGCGTTCGGGTATTTGCTTCTGCCGCCGGCGGCCGTGGCCGCGGGACTGGTGTTCGCGTTCTACGGCGGTCAATCCATACTTACGGCGTTGCGTCCCGGGTTGGGCCGGCCCGCGGTCGACGTCGTCAATCTAATATTGCGATTGTTGCTGTTCGCGCCCACCGTTTACGCGTTCGGCCTGTACGTGGAGAGGGAAACGAGTTTCGTCGGGCGTTTGCGCCGTTTGTTAAAGGAGAGGTTATCGCGGGCCGCGAGATAACGTTGGCGTGGAGCGACGCGACGCTGGCCGAGGCTCGCCGGCGGCGCCCGTGCGGCGCCGTGGTGTCTTTCGGGTGGCGGGATTACGCGGCCGAGTATGACGACGTGGCGCTCGGCGAGGACGGCCTCGACTACGCGGTGACGGACGCGAGCTATCGCGCCGCCTCCGAGGTGGCGCAAAACTGGTCCGTCGTCGCGGGGCGCGAGCTGTTGGAATGGGAAGGCGTCGGCGTGGGGCGGGCCGCCCAGACGGACGCGTTCAACTTCTTCCAGCCCTACCTCCGGCTGAGCTTCGTCCTGGACCATATCCTCGCGACGCACCGTCCTTCCCGCGTCGCGTTCGCGGACGACGGTTCGTTGCGGGCGGCCTTCGTGGCCGCGTCGTTGGCGGCGCGCGGCGTCCGTTGCGACGTGACGGCGCGGCGGCGCGGCGCGAGGGTGGCCCGCCGCGCGGGCGCGGCGCTGCGGCGGCGGGCGTGGCCGGCGATGTTCCTCGCGGCCCGGCGGGAAGGCCGCCGCGGCCGGGTCGCCCCCCGGCTCGAGCGCCGCATGAGGCGCCCGGGCGGCGCGGTTTTCTGGGGGCAGTTCGGCCGCCTGGACCTCGACGTCTACGAGGAGTTCTGTCGGGCGTACGGCGAGGAGGTGCCGTACTTCGCGGCGACGCCGGCGGCGGCCCGCGCGGCGCGGCAAAGCGGCGTCGCGTGCGACGCGCTCTTCGACCGGCTCCCTCCGGCGCGCCGGACGCGGGCTTGCTTCCGCTCGCTGGCGGCCGGCTACCGCGAGCTCGAGCGCGAGGGTTTGTTCGCGCGCTGCGACCTACCGCCCGGGGCGGCCGCGTTCTTCGGCGAACATTTCCCGTTCCGCCCCGGCGCCTATCTCATTTCGCTGGCCATGTTCGCCGCCGCGATAGAGCGGTTCGTAGTGACGTGGCGGCCCTCGCTCGTCGCGCACATGAGCGACGCCCACGTGACGGGCCGCCTCGTCGCCGAGGTCGCGACCCGGCGCGGCATACCCTCTTTAGTCATTCAGAACCATATTACCGGCGGGCCGACGTTCGGCTATCTGCCGCTGAGCTCGAGCGTGATGGCGGCGTGGGGGCGGGTGAGCCGGGATTGGATGGCCGCCGGCGGGGCGCCGCCGGAGAAACTGGCGGTCGTCGGCTCGCCCTACGCCGCGGTCGCGCGGCGAACGGCCCATTACGGGGATAAGGACCGTTCGGGCGGGACGCTGGTCGTTGCCACCAACAACTACGACCCGGACCAGAACAGGGCCATGGCGTCGGCGTGCGCCGCGTACGGCGCGGCGCGCGGCCGGCGCGTCGTCTTCCGGCCGCATCCCTCGGAGCCGGACGGCCTGTACCGGGCCATAATACGGAAGACGGGTGCGGCCGACGCCGTCGTCGCGAAAGATGAACCCCTGGCCGAAATATTGAACGAGGCCGCCGTCGTCGTGACGTGCCAGTCGGGGATCGGCGTGGACGCCGTCGTCGCCGGCATCCCGCTGGTGCACGTGAATTTGATGCGGGGGGTGGCCGATTATATACCGTACGTGGAGTACGGGGCGGCCCTGGGCGTCGGCGACATAGCCGAGCTCGGTCGGGCCGTGGACGAGGCCGTCGCCGCGCCGCCGGGGCGTTTCGACGCCGGCCGCGAGGCGTTCGCGCGCGCCTATCTCGGCGCCGAGGCGGGCGACCCGTTCGAAAACCTGGCGGCGTTGGCCCGCGCATTGGAGGGGGCGAGATGACGGCCCCCGCGGTCTCGGCCGTCTGCGTGAGCTACAATTGCGCCGACCTCTTGCGGGTAACGCTCGCGTCGTTGGCGCGGCAGGAAGTCCCCGGCGGCATGGAGATCGTCGTCGTCGACAACGCCTCGCGCGACGGGAGCGCCGCGGCGGCCGCCGAGTTCGCGGGCGTGACCGTCGTTCCCCTCGCGGCGAACGTCGGCTTCGGCGCGGCCAACAACGTCGCCGCCCGCCGTACCCGTAGCGAGCTGTTACTCTTCGTCAACCCCGACGTCGACGTCCCGGCGGGGGTCGTCTCGAGCCTCGTCGATTTTATGTCGAAGAACGCCGAGGCCGTCGCGGCCGGGCCCAAAGTGGTGGGCCGGGGGGGGCGGCTCCAAAAGTTCTGCGCCCGGAAATCCCCACACCTTATTAATATGCTTTTCCTCGTGTCCGGCGTCGAGGAGACGCGGTGGGCCGGATTGCCGCTGGCGCACCGTTATTACCCGCCGGCGTTCTACGAGGGCGGGCCGGCGACGGCCGACGTTCTGAGCGGCGCCTTTATGCTCGTGCGGCGGCGGGCCTTCGAGGCTATAGGGGGATTCGACGAGGGTTATTTCCTGTACGGCGAAGACGTGGACCTGTGTCGGCGGCTGGGGCGCGAGGGAACGGTCTGGTACGTGCCGGCCGGCCCGGTGCGCCACTTCACCGGCGGCAGCCGCCGGGACCCCGAGCCGCTGGTCGTAATCGAGTCGCACCGGAGCGCGGCGCGGTACGCGGAGCTCTGGCTGGGCCGCGGCGCCGGGGAGTTGGTACGCTTGTGCTCGGGGATTTCGCTGCGGGTCCGGCGGGCGCTGTTCGTCGCCCTCGGCCTGGCGTGGGAGCGCGCGCGCGTGCGGGCCCGGTACTACGCCGCCGTCATAGAAGGGATGGCGGCGGAAAGGGAGGGCGCGGCCGCGCCCGATTAAAGAAGAGAATCGACCAGTTTGCCCATGCGACTCCAGCGGACGCGGCGGTCGAAGCGCCACCGCGAGACCGGCTCGAAATCCCACCCCCATCGCATAGGTTCGCCGCCGCCGGAGCAGAACCACCCGTCGGCCGTGGGCGAGATCGGCGTCCCGTGCTTGGCGCACGTTGTCGGCGCGAGGGAGAAGTAGATCACCTCCGCGCGCGCGGTAATATATTTCCCCGGCACCGGGCCGATGACGCGGCTGTCGGCCGAGTCGTAGCGGTTGTCCCCCATAACGAAGTAGCGGTCCGGCGCGACCGTGTACGGCACGTCGAGGGGAATCCCGAACCGCATACCGCCCGCGCCCGCGGGGTCGCCGGCGTCCGTCTTGAGATACGGCTCGTCGACGGCCTCGCCGTTCCGATGCAGCACGTTTCCCTTCAGCTCGAGAACGTCGCCGGGCACGGCCACGACCCGCTTGATGAGGAGGCGGGGGCCGGTGCGGCTTTCGCCCAGGATATTGCGGAGGAAGAAGCGTACGGCCTGGCCCGTCGTCATGTCGCGGTAGGGATAGATGAACGTCACGATCTCGCCGGGGCGGGGGTCCCGGAAGTGATAGATCACTTTTTCGGCCAGGATGTAATCGCCGACGAGCAGCGTGTCCTTCATCGACCCCGAGGGGATGACGTTGGCCTCGACGACCCAGAGCCGGATGACGACGAACGCGACGACGATTATGACGATATCGCGTATCGTTCTTTGCAGCGGCCCGGCTTGTTTCTTTTCTTTACGGGGCGAGGTTTTCTTCTTCTTGGTCATAGCTCCGCTTCTTTGGATGGGTTTGCGTTCTCGTAACTTCGCGAGCGACCGGCCGTCGCCGCGCGGCCTCAGTTAGTATTATCCAAAATACCATACCGCGCCGCCGGGCGCAAGGGCGCCGCGCCGGCCCTCAGTCGTCGCCTTCCGGGCGGCGCCGCGGCGTTATGTGCATCCCGGCGGCGAGGTCCGCCTCCGCGAAGGGCCGCGGCCCGTCGGTCCGGACGCCGTAGCGGCGCGCGAGGTAGACGAGTAGGGCCTCTATCTCCGCCCGGTAGCACGGAGCCACCCAGGCGGCGAAGGCGCCCGGGCGGCCGTCCATCTTCGAACGCAGCTGCAACTTGCCCTCGTAGCCGTCGCAGAGGGCGACCACCGTTCCCTCCGCCGCGGCCGGTATTTCGAGTTCCCATACCAGCACGTCGTCGCGGGGCGGCGGCGGCGGTTTATATTTCACTCTGAAACTCACGGGTTCTTATCCCTTTTCTTCTGCGCCCGGGCGTTGAGGTGGCCGCGGAAAGTCCGGCTGAACGTGTGGCTGCCGTCGCCGTTCGACACGAAGAACAGGTAGTCCGTGTCGGCCGGGTACAGCGCGGCCAAAAGCGACGCCCGCCCGGGCGAGCATATGGGCCCGGGCGGCAGTCCCGCGTGTATATAAGTATTGTACGGCGAGTCCACCTTCAGGTCCTGCACCGTCAACCGTTCCACGTCGCGGCCCAGCGCGTATATCACCGTGGCGCACGACTCGAGGCGCATGCCGCGGGCCAGGCGGTTGTAGAACACGGACGCCACCACCGGCCTCTCCTCGTCCAACAGCGCCTCCCGTTCCACGATGGAGGCGAGCTTCACGACCTCGGCGAGCGGCCGGCCCATCTCCTCGGCCCGGGCGAGCTCCTCCGGCTCCATCACCTCGAAGAAGCGCTCGAGCATCACGGCGACGACGTCGGCCGCCTCGGCCTCGGCGTTCACTTCGTACGTGTCGCCGAAGAGGTAGCCCTCGAGGTCGCGGGAGGGGACGCGCCCCTCCGGGTCGCCGCGGCCGCACGCCGCCAGGAATTCCTCGGCGGTGCAGACGCCCGCCGCCGCGACGACGCGCGCGGTCTTCCTCTTGTCGTATCCCTCCGGGACCGTGAACCGCGTGACGTGGATGCGGCCCGCGGCCAGCGTCGCGGCCAGCGCCGGGATGCCGTCGTCGCTCGCCAGTACGTATTCGCCCGCTTGGAGTTTCCCGTCGAGGCCGTTGAAACGGCAGTACCAGACGAAGGCGCGGCGGTCGGCGATGAGGCCCTCTTCGGCCAGGAGCGCCGCTATTTCGGCGGTAGTGTAGCCGGGCGGGACGACGACCGTCCGGGTGACGGAGACGTCGGGCGTGCGCGCCACTTGCGCCCGGTAGTATTCGTAAACGCCGAAGGCGGCGAGGGCGACGGCCGCCGCCGCGACCCATATTATGAAAGTTTTCTTCACGTAAGGTTTATTATATTATAAAAACGCCGCGGCGGCAAAGGCCGCCGCGTCCCCGGGATTTATCTCCGCGCTCCGGCGCCCCGGCGGCTCAGCCGCGGTCGCCGGCGTTGGTCGCGTAGTACGAGAGCCACTCGAGTTCCATCGCGAGGTCGACGCGTTTCACCGTCACGCCGGGCGGCGCGATGACGCGCTCGGGCGCGAAGGAGAGTATCGATTTCAGGCCGCCCGCCACGAACGCGTCGCACACTTCCCGGGCGCCGCCGGCCGGGACCGCGATTATGCCTATTTCGGCGCCGCTCCGGGGCAGAACCGACGGCGCTTCCG
>DATKXQ010000014.1:0-2732 GCA_035528975.1 bacterium | reverse complement strand
GACGCGCGCGGTAATGTCGTCCACCTCTTCGAGCGCGAGTGCTCCATCCAGCGGCGCCACCAGAAGCTCATCGAGGAGTCGCCGTCGCCCGCGCTCGACGACGAGCTGCGCGCGCGGATGGCGGAGGCCGCGCTCGCCGCGGCCCGCGCCGCCCGGTACAAAAACGCCGGAACTATAGAGTTCCTGCTCGACGCAGGCCGCGACTTCTACTTCCTGGAGGTGAACGCGCGGCTCCAGGTGGAGCACCCGGTGACGGAACTGGTGACCGGCGTCGACCTCGTGAAGGAGCAGCTTTACGTCGCCGCCGGCGAGCCGCTCTCCTTTTCGCAGGAGGATATCAGGCCCCGCGGCGCGGCGATAGAGTGCCGCATCTCCGCCGAGGACCCCGACAACAACTTCTACCCGGCGACGGGGACGATATCGCGGCTCCGCATCCCGGCGGGCCCGGGCGTCCGCTTCGACGGCGGCATCGCCCAGGCCTACGACGTGCCCATATACTACGACCCCCTCATCGCCAAGCTGATAGTGTGGGCGGAGAGCCGGCCCGCCGCGATCGAGCGGATGCGGCGCGCCCTGAACGAACTCGTCCTCGACGGCGTCGCGACGACCATTCCGTTCCACCGCTGGGTGATGGCTTCGGAGGCGTTCCGGGCGGGCGAGTTCGACACCTCTTTCGTGGAACGATATTTTCGCCCCGAAGCCACGCACGTCGAGCGTCTCGAGAAGGCGGCGGCGGTGCTGTGCACGCTGCTCTCCCATTTCCGGGAAAAGCCGGCGGCGCCGGCCGCGGGCCGCGACGGCGCGGGGGCCGCGGACCCGTGGCGCCTCGCGGCCCGGCGGGAGGGCGTGGGCCGCGAATGAAATATTGGACGACCATCGGCGACCGCACCTACGAGCTCACCGTGGAGGGAGAGGGTTCCCCCCTCGCCGTCACGGTCGGCGGCGAGCCGGCCGATATCGACTACTGCGAAGTGGCGCGGGGCGCCGTCTACTCGCTGATAATCGACGGCCATTCGTCCGAGCTCTGGGTCCGCGCCGACGACGGCGGCTACGTCGTCTTCGTCGCCGGCCATACGCTCGCCGTATCGGTGGAGGACGAACATCAGCGCCGCGTCAAAGAACTCACCGGCGTGGCGGCCGCGGGGGCGGAGGCCGCCCTGGAGGTGAAGGCGCCGATGCCGGCGGTGGTACTGGACGTGATGGTGGCGCCGGGCGACGAGGTGGCCGAGGGCCGGGGGCTCTGCGTCATAGAGGCCATGAAGATGGAGAATGTAATGCGGGCCCCGCGCGCCGGCGTCGTGAAGGAAGTCAACGTCGAGACCGGCCGCGGCGTCGCGCTGGGCGACGTATTGATAGTCATCGAATGAAGCGGGAAGATAAAGCGAGCGGCGAGCGCGACGTCGCGACGACCTCCGGGATAGAGGTCAAGGCGGTGTACAAGCCGGAGGACGCGGCGGTCGACTACGGCCGGGACCTCGGCGAGCCGGGCGCGCCGCCCTTCACGCGCGGCGTCTACGCCGACATGTACCGCGGCCGCCTGTGGACCATGCGCCAGTACGCCGGCTACGCGACGGCGGCGGAGACCAACCAGCGCTACCGCTACCTGCTGTCGCAGGGCCAGACCGGCCTCTCCGTCGCCTTCGACCTGCCGACGCAGTGCGGTTACGACTCGGACGCGCCGCTCGCCCGGGGAGAGGTGGGCCGGACCGGCGTCGCCGTATCCACGGCGGGCGACCTGGCGGCCCTCTTCGACGGCATCCCGCTGGCCGACGTCTCGACGTCGATGACGATAAACGCCACCGCGCCGACGCTGCTGGCGATGTACGTCGTCCTCGCGAAACGTCAGGGCGCGGACCCGGCAAAGCTGCGCGGAACGGTCCAGAACGATATCCTCAAGGAGTTCTTCGCCCGGGGCAACTACATCTACCCGCCGGCGCCGTCGCTGCGGCTCGCCACCGACCTCATCCGCTACTGCGCCGCGAACATGCCGTCCTGGAACGGCATCTCCATCTCGGGATACCACATCCGGGAGGCCGGCGCCACCGCGGCCCAGGAGCTGGCCTTCACCTTCGCGGACGCCGTCGCGTACGTCGAGGCGGCGCTGGCCGCGGGGCTGGCCGTGGACGACTTTGCGCCGCGGCTCAGCTTTTTCTTCGGCGCCCATAATAATCTGCTCGAGGAGGTGGCGAAGTTCCGCGCGGCGCGGCGGATATGGTGCCGGCTGATGGCCGAGCGCTTCGGCGCCCGGGACCCGGCGTCGATGAAGCTGCGCTTCCACACGCAGACCGCCGGCTGCACCCTCACGGCCCGGGAGCCGGCGAACAACGTCGTGCGCGTCGCGCTGCAGGCGCTGGCCGCGGTGCTGGGCGGAACGCAGTCGCTGCACACCAACTCGCGCGACGAGGCGCTCGCGCTCCCCTCCGAGGAGTCGGCGCTCATCGCCCTTCGCACGCAGCAGATAATCGCGCACGAGAGCGGCGCAGGGGATACCGCGGACCCTCTCGGCGGCTCGTACTACGTCGAGGCGCTGACGCGCGAGCTCGAGGCGAGGGTCGAGGAATATCTCCGAGAAATCGACGCTATGGGCGGCGCGTTGAAGGCGGTGGAGAGCGGCTACTTCGCAGGCGAAATAGCCGCGAGCGCGTACCAATATCAAAAGGACGTCGAGGCGAAAAAGCGCGTCGTCGTCGGCGTGAACGAATACGTAACGGGGGGCGCGCCGCCGTTACGTA
>DATKXQ010000013.1:0-4116 GCA_035528975.1 bacterium | reverse complement strand
TCGAGAGCGCACCGATACGCAGTTCAACGGCGACGAAACCGTCGCGGCGTTGAGGCGGTTGGGTAAAGGCGAAAGGCCTTTCTTCATATGGTGCCACTTCATGGACCCGCACAATCCCTATACGCCGCCCCGGGGGTACGTACCCGCGTACCCCGGCATACCGCCGGCCGAAGCTTATGAACTCCTGGATACGCTTCAAGCGAAAGGGTGGGACGTGGGGGATTGGCCTATGGCGGAAAAAGACGTCGACAAGTTCGCCATGCTATACGACGGCGAGATCGCGTACGTCGACGAACACTTCGGCAGGATCGTCGCCGCGTTGGAGGAAGAAGGTCTCGCCGGCAATACGGCCGTTATAATTCTGAACGACCACGGCGAGGAGTTCTTCGACCACGGCTCCTACGGCCACGGCCATACGTTGTACCCGGAATTGATAGACATGGTCCTCTTGGCGCGCATCCCGGGCCGGGAGTTCGGGCCGTCGGCGCCGAGCCGTTACGTATCCCACGTGGACGTGATGCCGACGGTCCTCGACGCCCTGGGGATTTCCCCCCCCGTGGAATTGGACGGTCGCTCCGTTTTGGAAAAAGAGCCTTCTTCTCCCGCGGGCGGCCAAGCATTTTCGGAATTCCTGCAACGCGGTTCGGAGGCGAAGGCCGTGCGGCGTGACGGTTGGCAATTAATACTCGATACGGAGACCGGGGAGAAGGAGCTTTACGACCTCTCGGAGGACCCGGGGGCGAAGGAAAACCTCGCGGGCCGAGGTCTGCCGGCCGAAATGGAGTTGAGCCGGGAGCTGGCGCGCTTTACGGAATACGTCCGGGAAGAGGTACGAGCCTTCGGCGGTCCCTCGCCGATGGCCCTGTCCGAGGAGCGTAGGGCCCACTTGCGGGCATTAGGTTACGTGGGACCCTGAAGGTTATACTATTGACACGTTCCCCCTGAAAATATTATATTTACGGTAATCGGGTTAGTTTAAGCTCCACTTCGAAAAGGACGGAAAGGATCGCTATGGCCTCGCCGCGCTGGACGTTAAGGTTGCAGTTGTCCGCGATGTTTGTGATTTACGTCGCGGGGCTGGTGGCACTGGCTGCGGCCGTTTATTTCACGGGTTTAGGGGTCTTCCTCGTCGCGATGATTCTATTCATCGCGTTAGGTGCGGCCGGCATATTCTGGTGGTTCGACAGGTGCTTGCTGAGGCCGCTCGGCGGAGCGGTGCGCGTCCTCGAAAATATGGCCGCGGGAGATTTGGTGCTCACGGCCCGGTCCCGAACGGAGGATGAGATCGGCCGGCTGTACCGGGTGATCGACGCTATGGCCGGCAGCCTGCGCGGTATCCTCGTCGGCATAAAACAAGCGACGCTCGATATCAACAAGGGGACCAGCGAGATCCTCGCCTCCATCGTCCAACAGAGCGCCGGCGCCAGCGAACAGGCGTCGTCTATTAGCGAAACCAGCACTACCGTTACCGAGGTTAAACAGACGAGCGAGCAGGCCGCGGGCCGGGCGCAAGAAATCGTCGGCGTATCCGACGAGTCGGCCGAATACTGCACGGACGGCGAAACTTCGGTCGAAAAGACGGTGGAGGAGTTCAACCTCATCGCGGACCAGGTGGAGAAGAGCGCCATCAGCGTCCTGACGCTGTCGGAGAAGACGCAGCAGATAAGCGAGATTTTGCGGACGGTCCGGGAGCTGGCCGAACGCTCCAACATCCTCTCGCTCAACGCCTCGATCGAGGCGGCGCGCGCCGGCGAAGCCGGCAAGGGCTTCGGCGTCGTAGCGGTAGAGGTCAAAAACCTCGCCGACCAATCGAAGGCCGCGGCCTCGCAGATCCAGGATATAATAAACGAAATCCAAACCGCCGCCAACACGTCGGTAATGGTGGCCGAGGAAGCTTCGAAGAGGGTAGACCGGGGCAAGGAGATCGTAGGGGTCCTGCGGGGGAGGATGCAAAACCTTACGGAGGCGGTGGCAACGGTCCGGCGTTCGGCTAAGCAGATCGCCTCGTCCGCCAACCAGCAGAGCATCGGCATGGAGCAGGTCGCGCTCGCGATGGAGAATATCAACCAGGTCGCGGCCGAGAGCGTTACCAGCGTTAAAGAAATCGAGGAGGCGGCGCGCGGTCTGAGCGAACTGGGCGCGAGGCTCACGGACCTGACGGGACGTTACCGGCTGGAGTCGTAACGTTATCGCATGGGTAAAGCGAATCCACAGGACCCGATGGATGAAATCTTCTCCCTTTTAAGGGCCGAGGGGCGGGAGCACATCGGCCGCATAACCGAACTCCTCTTGTCGTGGGAGAGTGGGGAAATCGACGCGGAGGGGTTGGAAGAACTTTTCCGCGCGGCGCACAGCTTGAAAGGGTCCGCCGGCACCCTCGGCGTTGACAGCGTCGCCGCTATAGCGCATGCGATGGAGGACGTCTTCGGCGCCGTCAAGCGCGGCGACGTGAAATACGACGAGGCCGCCGGCAACGTAATATTGGCCGCTTTGGATGCCATCGGTGCTATACTCGAAACCGCGGTGCCCGCGAACGCGACGGAGGGGCTCGAAGAAGCGCAGGCCGTAGCCGCGCGGGTAAGGCGGCTGTCGGATGCCGGCGCCTCGCCGAAAAACCCGCAGGAGCCCGAAAACGCCGTTCGCGAGGGCCGACCGGGGCCGGCGGACGTAAGGGGGGCGGCGAAAACGCCCGGCGCCGTTGGCAAAACCGGCTTCCGAACCGAGGAGACGGTGCGTTTGCCGGTCGAAAAGCTGGACGCGGTTATAGACGGGTTTTCCGAATTGTGGGAGGAGAAGTTCCGTAACGACGATTTCGGGGCCAGCCTGGACCGCGTGGCCGCGGCGGCGCGGATGGCGAGCAAGCTCCTCGACGAGGCTTTGGAGCTATTCCGCAGGCGCGCCGACGCCGGAGAGTTCTTCCAACACGTGGAGCGGGTCGCGTCGGCCGTGGGCTCGGTCGATCGCGAAATGCGTGCCGTGAATTTCGATTTCGCCGCGGCGGGCCAAAAGTTCGAGCTGGATTTAACGAGCTTCGGGGACGAGCTCGGGCGTTTGAGGATGGCCCCGCTGCGGCCTCTGTTCCGGGGGTTCCGGCGGCCCGTACGCGACCTGGCCGTCAGGTTGGGCAAGAGGGTCCAATTGGACATCGTGGGGGAGGACAACGAGCTCGATAAGGCGATCATCGAGGTTATCAAAGACCCGCTGAACCACATCCTGCGCAATGCCGTGCACCACGGCATAGAAGATGAAGAGGCTCGACGGGCCGCGGGTAAACCGCCGGAGGGCGGGGTTCTGATTTCCGGTACGCGGGTCGGCTCGCGTCTGTTGATCGAGGTCGAGGACGACGGCCGCGGTATAGATTTGAAAAAGTTGAAAGAGGCGGCGCTGGCGACGGGCGTAATTCGCGCGGAGGCCGCCGACGCTTTGACCCCCGAAGAAATCGCGCGCCTGGTTTTCGAGCCCGGCGTTACTACGATGGAGGGAGTCGACGACGTCGGGGGACGGGGCGTGGGTCTCGACATCGTCGCGACTAACGTCGCGGCTTTGGGCGGGACCGTGGAAGTGTGGTCGGAAGCCGGCGTGGGGACCCGTTTTACGATACAAATCCCCTTGACGATAGCGACGGCGCGGGGCATGTCGGTTGAGGCCGGGGGCGGGAAATTCATCATCCCCTCCAGCGCCATACGGAGGGTGGAATTGGTAGCGACGGGAGATCTCGAGACGGTGGAGGGGAAACCCGTATTGCGGTATCAGGGGCGCGTTCTCGCGGTGGGGGACTTATCTAATATCCTGGGGATCGGGGGCGACAGGGGGCGGGAGAGTAAATCGCCGGTCATTATTTTATCGTCGCCGGCGGGAGAGGCCGCCCTCGTAGTCTCGAGGGTGTGGGAAGAGAGCGAGTTCCTTACCAAGGACCTCGGCCCCGCCGCGCGGATAACGCCGTACTTCGGCGCGGCACACGTTACGGGCGACGGAGAGGTCACGCTGATCTTGAATACGGACGCGCTGATACGCGAATTGGTGCAGGGCGAGGTGGAGTGGCACGCTGCGGCGGCGCCCGAAGTCGAGACGCGGAAGCGCACCGTGCTCGTCGTCGACGATTCCCTTACCACGCGG
>DATKXQ010000012.1:0-3910 GCA_035528975.1 bacterium | reverse complement strand
CGCCTTCATCGGCTTCACGCTGGGCATCTCCGGCTGGCGGACGAACTGGGCCTTCCACGGCGTCGTTATCGGCCTCGTGGGGTCGCTGCCGCTGTCGGTATTCGCGCTCGGGGACCAAGAAGGCTTAACCGGCTTCCTGCTCATAGAACTATTCGGCGGCATGTGGGGCCTGCTCATCGAGCTGGGCGCGCTGGCGGTCAAGGCCAAGAAGAGAAGTTAGGGCCGGCCTTCCGGGAAATAAAAACGGCCGGCTGTGAAGCCGGCCGCCGACGGCGCACCGTCGTCGGTCGCTACCCTTCCTCTTTCGCCTTCTGCGCCGCTTCGATGACCCGCTTCACCACGTCGGCGGGCGCCTCCTCATAGTGGGAGAAGCGCACCGTGAACGAGCCCTTGCCGCCGGTCATGGAACGTAAGTCGGAGCTGAAGCGGAATATCTCCGCCTGCGGCACGAGGGCCTTCACCTCCTGGAATATGCCGACGGGCTCCATCCCCATGACGCGGCCCCGCTTGCCGCTCAGGTCGCCGGTGACGGCGCCCATGAAGTCGGCCGGAACGCGGACCGCGACCTCCACGATGGGTTCGAGGATGGTCGGGGAAGCGTCGCCGAAGGCCTTCTTGAAGCCGAGCGAGCCGGCTATTTTGAAGGCGAGGTCGGACGAGTCGACGGTGTGGAACGAGCCGTCGTACAGCGTGACGCGCAGGTCCACCACCGGGTAGCCCGCGAGCACGCCGCCGCCCAGGGCCTCGGCCACGCCCTTCCCCACCGACGGGACGAACTTGGACGGGATGGCGCCGCCGAAGATCTTGTTGACGAATTCGAATCCGGCGCCGTGCTCCAGCGGCTCGATCGCCACCCACACGTCGCCGAACTGGCCGCGGCCGCCCGTCTGCTTCTTATAGCGCCCCTGCGCCTTGGCGCTCTTGCGGACCGTCTCGCGGTAGGCGACGCGGGGCGTCCTGGCGTCCACCGCGACGCCGAAGCGGGACTCGAGCTTCGAGAACATCACCTGCAGGTGCTGCTCCCCCATTCCCGAGGCGACCAACTCCTTGGTCTCGGCGTTGCGGTCGACGTGGAACGTGGGGTCCTCCTCGGTAAGCTTGGTGAGCGACGACGTCAGCTTGTCCTCGTCCCCCTTGGAGCGGGGCGATATGGCGTAGGGCATGACGGGCTCGGGGAGGACGAGCTCCGGGTATTGGATCGGGTCGCCGACGGCGGCGACGGTGTGGCCGGTCCCGAGCGGTTCGGCTTTGACGATCGCGCCCAACTCGCCCGCGCTCAGCTCCGTCAGCGGCTTCTGGTTCTTGCCGTTGATCTCGACGAGCGACGAGACCTTGAACTTGGCGTCGGCGTTAACGTCCAGAATCTGGTCGTCGACTTTGATCTTGCCGGAATAGACCCGGGCGTACGAGAGCTTGCCGGCGAAGGGGTCGTTTATGGTCTTGAACACGAAACCGCTCATGGGGGCGGTTGCCGCGGCGGGGCGCTCGAGCTCCTTCGTGCCGCCCGGCTCCACGCCCCACCGCCCGGGGACGTCCGCGGGCGAGGGGAAATAGCCGAGCACGGCCCGGAGTACGGCCTCGCCGCCCACGCCGTCGTAGGCGTCGGCGCAGAACACGGGCACTACCTTCCCGGCGGCGACGCCGCGCGCCAGGCCGCGGGCCACCTCCTCGGCCGAGAGCTCGCCCGCCTCGAAGTACTTTTCCATCAACTCGTCTTCCTGCTCGGCGGCCGCGTCCACGACGGCGCTTTTCAACGAGGCCATCTTATCGGCCAGCTCGGCGGGGACCTCCGCCTCGGCGGCCTCGCCGCCCAGCCCCCCTTCCCACAGGAACGCCTTCCCCCGCGCAACGTCGACGTAACCCTTGAACCCGGCCTCGACCCCGACGGGGTACGTCATGACGACGAAGTTGACGCCCTCGAAGGCGGCGCGCAATTGCTGCAGCGTTCCGTCGAAGGTGGCGCGTTCGCGGTCCACTGTATTTACGACCACGGCGCGGGCGACGCCGTTGGCTTCCGCTTCGCGCCACGCCCGCTCCGTACCGACCTCCACGCCCGCGACGGCGTTCACCACGAAGACCGCCGCGTCCACCACGCGCATGCCGGCGACGAGGTCGACGATGAAGTCGGCCGACCCGGGGACGTCCAACAGATTGATGCGGTGTCCCTTGTAGTCGGCGGCCAGGAGCGTCGCGCTGACCGAGAAACCCCGCTTTATTTCCTCCTCGTCGAAATCGGCCGCGGTGTTGCCCTCCTCGACGCGGCCCCGCCGCTTGAGCGCGCCGGCCCGGAATAATAGGTCCTCCGCCAGCGCCGTCTTGCCGGCGTCGCCGTGCCCCACGAGCGCCACGTTTCGGATCTTTTCAATTTCGACCTTGGCCATTTACCGGTTCCTCCTAATATATTTTTCGATGGCGTACCAACGGGCCGACAGCTAGCCGGCGCCGCCGGGGCGGCATCCGCGGCCGGCTGTCGGAACCTTTACAGGGGAATTTTGGAAGCCGCTCTCTCTTTGGGGGAATAGGAGCGCCCGGCCGCCGCGTAGGCCGCGGCCACGAACGCCGCGAACAGCGGGTGCGGCGCCAAAGGCCGCGACTTGAGCTCCGGGTGGAACTGCACCGCGACGAACCACGGGTGGGCCGGCACCTCCACGACCTCGGCCAGCAGGCCGTCCGGCGAGTTGCCCGTGACCGCGAGGCCGGCCTCGGCCAGCGCCGCGCGGTACTCGTTGTTGAGCTCGTAGCGGTGGCGGTGGCGTTCGCTTATCTTTAGCGCGCCGTACGCCCCGGCGGCCCGCGAGCCCTCCGCCAGGACGCAGGGGTAAGCTCCGAGGCGCATGGTCCCGCCCATCCGCGTGACCTTCTTCTGCTCGTCCATCAGGCAGATCACCGGGTGAGCGCAGTTGACGTCGAACTCCATGGAGTAGGCGGCCTCCAGGCCGCCGGAGCGCGCCACGTCCATAACCGCCACCTGCAGGCCCAGGCAGATACCGAGATACGGCACCCGGTTTTCCCGGGCGTAACGGGCGGCCCGTATCTTGCCCTCGATGCCCCGCTCGCCGAAGCCGCCCGGCACGAGGACGCCGGCGACGCCGTCGAAGTGCGGCGCGACGTCCGCCTCCCCCTCCAGGTCCGTCGACTCCACCCACCGCACCTTGACGCGGGCGTGCGAGGCGATGCCGCCGTGCGCCAGCGCCTCCATGATGCTCTTGTAGGAATCGCGCAGGCCGGTGTACTTGCCCACGACCGCTATTTCCACCTCGCCCGCCGGGTTGCGGATCTCGTCGAGCATATCCTCCCAGGCGCTCAGGTCGCCCTCCCCCGCCTCGAGTTCCAGGCGCCGGAGTATGAGCCGGTCGAGGTTCTGCACGCGGAAGCGCAGCGGGATGTCGTAGATGATAGCGGTGTCCGTGGCCTCCACGACCGCCTTGGCCTCGACGTTGGTGAAGAGCGCTATCTTGGCGCGCGTGGCGTCGTCCAGCGGCCGGTCGGTCCGGCAGACGAGGACGTCGGGCTGGATACCGATGGCGCGGAGCTCCCGCACCGAGTGCTGCGTCGGCTTGGTTTTGAGCTCCCCCGCGCCCACGATGTACGGGACCAGCGTCAGGTGGACGAAGGCGCAGCGGTTCCGCCCCACGTCGAGCGCGAACTGACGTATGGCCTCCAGGAACGGCTGCCCCTCGATGTCGCCCACCGTTCCGCCTATCTCCACGATGACGACGTCGGCGTCGGTCTCGGCCGCCAGCTTGCGGACGCGCGATTTGATCTCGTCCGTTACGTGGGGGATGACCTGGACCGTGCCGCCCAAGTAGTCGCCGCGGCGCTCCTTCTCGATAACGGCGCCGTAGACCATGCCGGTGGTGGCGTTGGACAGCTTCGACGTCGGCCGGTCCGTGAAGCGCTCGTAGTGGCC
>DATKXQ010000011.1:0-7195 GCA_035528975.1 bacterium | reverse complement strand
GAATTACGTCGAAGCGGCCTTCCACCGCTACCGCAAGCGCGCCGGCCTGAGCCAACGCGTAACGCCCCACGTCTTACGCCACACGTACGCGAGCCGCCTTATAAAGCGGGGCTTCAACTTGCTCGAGCTTAAAGACCTCTTGGGCCACGCGTGGCTATCTTCGACCGAAGTATATAGGCGGTTGGACCGCGACAAGCTCCGCGAGAAGATCCAGCGCTCCGCGACACCCTCGAAAGAGGAACTCGCGGCGCTGGCAAGGGCCCTTATGGCGCTCCCGCCGGAAGCCCGGCAGGCTTTGGCGCGCGCCGTTGGCGGCGAGCGCCAGGGCCAAGGGGACCTGGCCGCGTCGCGCAAGAAGTCGTAACCGGCTTAGCCGGAAATGCCGTAAGTCTCGCTGACACGTACGCAGTAGTGAATTTCGGGGCCCCGGGGCCGAGCGCAAGTGGCCGATTGCGCGCCGACGCCGGTACCGCCGACGCTAAGTAGTCGTCCGTTTGAGGCCGGGGCCTTGCCCCGGTTTGGCGCGATGTAACGCCTCAACCGGGTTGGAATTCCGGCTCCCCTGAACCCCCACCGCCGACCGGCCGGGCAAATGACCTTTACTCAAGCGGGCCCTTAGGTTATAATCCCCATCAGCTCGTGATTACCTGTGCACGCCGCCGTTTTTTGCCGCGGCGGCCCTTACGTTTACACGGAACGTGAAAGGAGTAGTAAATGGGCGTGAGAAGTCAATTGCGTACGGCGATGGGCCTTGCCCAGGGCGCGGTTCTGGCCGCGTCGGCTCAGGCCGGGGACGGGTTCTTTCAGGCCGAGAAGACGGCCGACTACCTCGAGCCCGCCATACCTCGGCCCGAGCAGGAAAAGATAGCCGCCGAGAAGCTCGCGGCGCTCGAGGCCAGGACCGGGAGGAAGCCCAATATCATAATACTGGTCGTGGACGACCTCGGGTACGGCGACTTCGGTTGTTTCGGCGGCGGCGAGGCCGTCGGCTCCCCCACGCCGAACGTCGACCGGCTCGCGCGGGAGGGGCTGCGGCTAACGTCGGCCTATTCGCAGCCGACGTGCACGCCGACGCGCGCGGCGCTCATGACGGGCCGGCTTCCCTGCCGCACCGGCCTCATCCGGCCCATCCTCGCCGGCGACCCGATCTCGGTCAATCCCTGGTCGGGCGAGGTAACGGCCGCCAAGCTCCTCAGCGGCAACGGCTACCGCACGGGCCTGGCCGGCAAGTGGCACCTGGGCGAAGGGGAAGGCATGAAGCCGCACGAGGTCGGGTACGACGAGTTCTACGGCTTCTTGGGCGTCGTATCGGACTACACGTCCTATATGGACGCCCGCAAGTACGGCCCGTTGATGTATAAGCCGGAGCGGCTCGCCGTGTACCACGCCCTCGGCGCCACGGAGTACGTCGTCGAAGCCAAGAAGGGCGGCGAGATGAGGAACGTGAAGCCGCTCGCGACGCCCGAGGACGTATCCAAGTGCGACCAGGAGTTCGCGGCGTGGTCGGCCGAATTCATCAAGCGCGCGGCGGCCGAAGGCAAGCCCTTCTACCTGGTGCACGCCTTCTCCAAGGTGCATAAAGATAACTGGCCCTCCAAGGCCTACGAGGGCAAAAGCCCGGCGGCGACGCCTTACCGCGACTCCGTCGTCGAGGTGGACGACATCGTAGGCCGCCTTATGAAAGTGGTGGAGGAGGAGGGGCAGCGCGATAACACGTTCATCTTCGTAACCTCGGATAACGGCCCGAACGAAGATACGTACCCCGACTGCGGCTACACGCCCTTCCGCGCCGGCAAGGGCACGACGTGGGACGGCGGCGTACGCGCCCCGGGCATCGCCTATTGGCCCGGCATGATTAAAGCCGGCCGCGTCAGCGACGGCCTCTTCGACCTGATGGACCTCTTCAATACCTCCCTCGGCATCGCCGGCATCGCGGGCGAAATCCCGAGCGGCCGCTACGTCGACGGCGTCGACCAGACGTCGTTCCTGCTGGCCGACGACGGCGAGACGAGGCGCGAGGCGGTCTACATGTGGTCGGAGTACGACCTCATGGCCGTGCGGTGCGCGGAGTTCAAAGGCCACCTCAAGGTAATGACGCTCGGGCGGCCGATGGGCGGCGTCAGCGAGGTAACGGTCAGCGACGTCGGCCTGTCGCCCTGGGTTTACAATTTATACGTGGACCCCAAGGAGCAGTTCAGCGTGGGCGTCGACTATTTGGAATGGGCCCTACCCATCTTGACGCGCGAGGGGCTGCGCCACGCAGCGACGTTCGGGAAATATCCCGTGAAGGTTGTCGGCCTGCAAAAACCGGGAAGCAAAGGCCACTAAGCCGGGGCGTTAACCGCCCCATCGGAAAACAGAGGACAGCGACGGGGGAGCCGCCCGCATCGGCTTAGCTCGGGTCGGGCGGCTCCCGCCGCCGGAGGTGCCGCATGAAAGGAAAGGACGTCTTCACGTTCGTAGGCGTCGCCGCGGCAGCGTGCTCCCCGGTCGCCGGCGGCTTTTGCGGCGGCATAGCCAAGAGGCCCATACCGCCCGGCACGCCGGACCCCTACCGGCCGTAAGCCCTCGGGCCCCGGCCGCGCGCGAGCGATATGACCGAATACGAATTCCGCTGGGACGAGCCCACCGTCCGGTATCACGTGATGTGCAAGCCGATCGCGTCGGCCTGCAACCTGGCGTGTACTTACTGCTATTACCTGAGCAAGAAGGACCTCCTGGGCCAGGCGGGCGACGCGCGGATATCGGACGACGTCCTGGAAGCGTACGTCCGCCAGAACGTCCAGGGGCAAACCGGCGCCGAGGAGGTCGTCTTCTCGTGGCAGGGCGGCGAGCCGACGCTCCTGGGTCTGGATTTTTTTAAGAAGGTCGTCGCGCTCGAGAGGAAGTACGCCCGGGCGGGCGTGCGGCTCGAGAACGATCTCCAGACCAACGGCACTCTCCTCGACGACGAGTGGTGCCGCTTCCTGAAGGAGAACGATTTCCTGGTGGGTCTGAGCGTCGACGGCCCCCGCCGCTTCCACGACAAGCACCGGGTGGACCGGGCGGGGAAGGGCTCTTTTGACCGGGTCGTCGAGGCCGCGCGCCTTCTCCGCCAACACGGCGTCCGCTTCAACACGCTGACCACCGTGAACCGCGACAACGCCCGCGAGCCGCTGGCCGTGTACCGGTTCCTCCGCGACAAGCTCGGCGCCGTCACGATGCAGTTCATCCCCATCGTCGAGCCCCGGGGCTTCGAGCGAACGCCGCCGCAGCATTGGCCCGCCGAAGAGATGCCGATACTGGGAACGACGGCCGCGCTGCCGGGTACCGCCGACTCGTTCGTGACGGATTGGTCCGTGGACCCGGACGATTGGGGGACTTTTCTGCGGGTGATATTCGACGAGTGGTACCGGCGCGACGTCGGCAAGACCTGGGTGTACCTGTTCGAGTCCGCGGTCTGTACGGCGGCGGGGCAGTTTTCGCCGCTCTGCATACTGGCGCCGCTGTGCGGGAAGTGCCTGGCGCTCGAGGCCGACGGCGGCCTGTACTCGTGCGACCACTACGTCTACCCGGAATACCGCCTGGGCAATATTCTCAACAAGGCCATCGTCGAGCTCGCGTTTTCGGAGCGGCAGCGGGCGTTCGCCACCGGGAAGCAGGCGCTGACGCGGCTGTGCCAATCCTGCAAATTCCTGAAGTGGTGCTACGGCGAGTGCTGCAAGAACCGGTTCCTCCGGACGCCGGAGGGCGAGCCGGGGCACAATTACCTCTGCGTCGGCTACAAGAAGTTTTTCAACTACGTGGAGGAACGGGTCCGGGAGCTTGCCTCCCAGCTAGCGGGCCGGCGCTAACGGCGGCGCAACGCGCGGGTTGCCGCGGCGCTCGAGCTATTATATAATTATTTCCGGCCCGTAAGCCGGGCAGGCTGACGGCCGCGGAGCGAGAGTGGCGGAATTGGCAGACGCGCCGGCCTTAGGAGCCGGTGGCCTCGGCCGTGCGGGTTCGAATCCCGCCTCTCGCAAAAACTCTCGGGTGGGTTCATATGGCAGAGCTTAAAAAAATCGGCGAGAACACGGTGAAGATCGACGTGGAAGTACCGGCCGAGGAGGTTCGGGCCAAGGTGGCCGAGGTCTACGCGGAACTCGGCCGCACGGTGAAGGTCCCGGGGTTCCGCAAAGGCAAGGTCCCCCGGCGCATCCTCAAGCGCGCCTACGCCGACCACGTCCTGCAGGCCATAGTGGACGAGCTCGTGCCGGCGGCCTTCGAGCGCGCCGAGGCCGAGCTGGGCGTGAACGCCGTCGACTCCCCCCGCTACGACGTCAAGGCCGTTTCGGAAGAGGGCCCCGTCGCCTTCACCGCGGAGGTGGCCGTATTCCCCGAGATAACGTTGCCCGACTATCCCAAGTTCGTGATCAAACGGGACCGGCCGGCGGTTACGGACGAGGACGTCGCGCGGGCGCTGGAGAACCTGCGCCAGGCGAACGCGAGGCTCGAGCCGGTCGAGGGTCGCGGCGGCCTCGACGGCGACCTGGTCGTTTTGAAATTCCTCGACGCCAAGCCGCCGGAGGGTTTCACGCAGCCTACGGTCGGCGTGTGGGCGAGCGCGGGCGACGAGGGCGACTCCTTCGGCCGCCAGGCGTTGGGCAAAGCGCCGGGGGACACCTTCGCCCTCGCCATAGGTTACCCGGCCGACTACCCTTCGAAGCGGCACGCCGGCAAGGAAGTCAAAGCGCCGGTCGAAGTGACCGCCGTAAAGAAGAGGGTTCCGCCCGAGCTCAACGACGACTTCGCCAAGGACGTGGGAGAAGATTCTCTGGACGCTCTCCGCGCCAAGGCCCGGGGCCGGTTGGAAGCGCGGGCCGAGGAGATGTCCTACGTTGTAGCGTACCGGCGGTTGTTGGACGACATCGCCGCCCGCGCGAAAGTGCCGATGGACGATGCCTTCGTAGAGAAGTTCGTGCCCGCCGCCGAAGACGACGCCGCCCCGCCGGCGGCCAAAGGCCGCGGCGGCGACCTGGAGGAGACGCGGCGCGAGCTGAGCCGCTATTTCATCGTGCGGGAGCTGGCGCGGCGCGAAAACGTGGAGGTGACGGCCGAGGACGTGCGCGAGGCCATAGCCGCGAGCGTCTCCCAGACGGGGGTTCCGCCGGAGCGGCCGGCCGCGGTCTACGATCGACTCCTCAACGAGAAGCTGGCCGCCAAGCTCGTTCCCCGCGAGATGACGGCAGGGGGGAGTTAGGCCCGTGCCGCTCGAGACCGCCCAAACGAAAGCTGCGGACAAATGCGAGCTCTTCGGCGGCCGGTTGCTTTTGGCCCAGCCCCGCGAGGGGTACCGCTTCTCGATAGACTCCGTCCTCTTGGCCTGGTGGGTGGATTTCGAGGCCGGGGATAGAATTCTCGACGCGGGGTGCGGCGTCGGCGTCGTGGGGTTGGCGCTCGCCTGTTGCCGCGGCGCCCGGGACGTAACCGGCGTCGAACTCCAGGAGGGCCTCGCCGCGCTCGCCCGCGCCAACGTCGCCGCGAACGGCGCCTCGGCCCGGGTCTCCATCCTGGCGGCCGACGTGAGGACCCTGCCTCCCGATTTCGGCGGCCGGTTCGACGTCGTGTGCGCCAACCCGCCGTTCCGCGAGGTCGGCGGCGGCCGGTTGAACCCTTCCGCGGGAAAAGCGGCCGCCCGCCACGAGCTCACGCTGACGATAGAGGAGCTGGCGCTCGCCGCGGCGTTCGCCCTCAAGGCCGGGGGACGGTTCTTTTTGGTTCATCAGCCCCGCCGTCTACCGGCGGTATTTTCGGCCCTCGGCGGCGCCGGGTTCCGCGTCGAGAAACTCCGCTTCGTCCAGCCGCGCGAGGGCGAGGCCGCGAATCTGGTCCTGGTGGCGGCGACGTTGGGAGGCGCGCGCGAGACCGTAGTCCTGCCGCCGCTGACCGTCTACGACGGCCGCGGCGAGTACGCCGCCGAGGTGGCCGCCGTTTACGAGGGCGCGGGGAAGCCGTTGTGCGACGGCAAAATATGAGAAGGTTTGCGAGACGAAGCCGGGAAGTCGTCCTGCGGGACTCGGCGTCGCTGCCGGTCCTGCTGGTCGGCATATTCATGCTGGTGGCCGTGGGGACCAAGGAAGATGAGTCTAATCCCGAGGACCGGATCTTCGCGGGCGTCGGCGGCGACTACCGGGAGGTCAATTACGGCGTCCACGGCGTCGCCGGCGTATATCCGATACGGATTAAGTACTTCGATAACCCGGACTACCACGGCCCCCCCGTTGTCTTCGTGCACGGCATGGGAACGTCGGACGCGTATTTCTGGCGGGTCCACGGCGAAGTGGAAGTGTTCGCCGGCTTCATCTATTCCGAGCAACGCAACGTCTCGGCGGTGGGCCACGCCCAGGGCCTCGTCGACCTCGGGTACGACGTCGTGACCTATACTTACCCGGACTCGCGCAACCGGCCTCTCGAATATCAGGCCTACGATCTATCGCGCATCCTTCTGTGGACGAAGGAGCGATTCTTGACGCGCGACGTCATCCTGGCGGGGCACAGCACGGGCGGCCTTATCTGTCGATACTATATCGAGTCCGGCCAACCCGGCCGCGAAAACTACCGATTCCCGTATAAAGAAAAAAGCGAATATAACTGGGACGGTTACTTGAGCATTTCGGACTTCGAGATGAAGCGCCTCCGATACCGATACGACGTCGCCAAGCTCGTCCTTATCGGGACGCCCAACTACGGCAGTTTAAAAGAAGAGGGCCGCGACTACGGCAGCCCGGCCCTCTTCGAGATGAAAGAGAGTAGCGACCTGATAAATTGGCTCGAGGAGGGGCGGCGCCGCGCCGCGGAGAAGGGCTACAAGAGGCCGCCGGTCTACGTGTTCGTCGGCAAGGCCTACGAGAACTACATGGGCGAGGGGCCGCTCGACTTCGGCGACGGCATCGTGACCGTATCGTCGGCGGCGGGGCCTTTCGGCGACGACGAGAACGCGGAGGTCTTCTACTACGACCTCGACCACTTCGAGCTTGCGATGGACGGCGCCGTACTGGCGAAGATGTATACGGTTCTGCGCCGGGACGAAGCTGAGCCGCCGTCGTAAGGGCTCGCCCGATTGCCGCTTCGCCGCCGCCCGCCGAGGGCGGTTTTTTCGCGGCCGCGACTCGTTCCCGCTCGGACCGTAGGGTCCGGACGTCAGGCCCTTCGACCGGTAGCGTCGATTTCCGTT
>DATKXQ010000010.1:0-3761 GCA_035528975.1 bacterium | reverse complement strand
GCGGCTCTTATAACGTCGCCGTTATGGTGGCGCCGGACGGCCGCGAGGTTTTGAAGTGGCGGAAGCGGCACCCTGCCCCCGGCGAGCGGAGCCTGAAGCCGCCCGAGGGCGAACCTTACGGCTTGTACAACGCTTCGTGGGGGCCGACGGGCCTGCTGGTCTGTTACGACGATTACTTCCCGTGGGAGGCGCGGCGCCTCGCCCGGGCCGGCGCCCGCGTACTATTTATACCCTCCAACGACCACGGCTACGGCGACGACTATTTCTACCGCGTACACCTGAACCAGGCGATATTCCGGGCCGTCGAGAATCGCTGCGCCGTCGCCGTCGCGGCGTACGACGGGTATTCGGCGATAATCGACGACGCCGGCCGTCTGCGGGTGTGCAAGGAGGACCACGGCCGCGGTTATATCACGGCGGAGGTGGAGGCCGGCCGCGGCGACGCGTTCTATACGCGGCACCCGCACGTCTTCAATTGGCTGGTCGCGGTCGCCGCGGCGCTCTCGCTGCTCGGCGCGGCCGCGAACCGCCGCCGGGACTGAGAGAAGGCCGGTGCGGTTGCCGGGTCCCTCATATTATATTGCGTCGATAAGGCGGCGGTGTTAGAATATTCTTACATAAAAGGAGGGCAAGCTATGATGAGGAAGTGGATTCCCCGCTGGGCGGCGTGGGGCTTTATAGTTGCGGCGACGGGGACGTTCTGTTGCGAGGAGACGCCCACCGAGGCCGAGCCCGAGGCGCCGCGCTTCGCGGGGAAATGGGGCTCGAGCGGAACGGCGAACGGCCAATTCGACGAGCCGTACGACGTCGCCGTCGCTCCGAACGGCAACGTCTACGTCGCGGACCGCGGCAACTATCGCGTCCAGTACTTCACGTCCACGGGGTCGTTCCTCGGGAAGTGGGGCACGTACGGCTTCGCCAACGGCAAATTTAAGGACCCCCTGGGCGTGACCGTTACGCCGGACGGTAACGTCTACGTCTCGGACGCGTCGACGTCGCGGATTCAACGTTTCACCGCGGCGGGGAAGTTCCTCGGCGCGTGGGGCGAGTACGGCGATGAAGAGGGGGAATTCAAATCTCCCACGGGAATGGGGGCCTCGGCCGACGGCAACGTCTACGTGGCCGACACCGACAACCACCGGATACAGTTCTTCTCGAGCGCGGGGGAATTTCTCGGCGGCCGCGGTTTCCCGAATCCCGGCAGCGACGACGGTTTCTTCGATTCCCCCTCCGACGTGGCGGTTTCCGGTGCCGGCCGCGTCTACGTCGCGGATTGCTATAACCACCGCGTCCAGTATTTCTCTACGGACATGCGTATTTACGAAGGGAAATGGGGCGCCGAGGGCACGGGCAACGGCCAGTTCAAGTACCCGCGCAGCGTCGCCACAAAGCGCGACGGTACCGTATACGTTTCGGAGAGTTATCGCGTCCAGAGCTTCACGGGCGGCGGCGTCGTCAAGGTAGGGTGGGGTTCGCAGGGCTCAGCCGACGGCGAGTTCAATCGCGCCCGGGGCATAGCCGTGGCTCCCAACGGCACCATCTACGTCGCCGACTCGGCCAACGACAGGATCCAATATTTCCGTTAGTCCCGGTGGCGGCCTTCAACCGGGTACCCCCGGCGATAAGTAGGGCGCGCGGCGCGTTGCCCCGCCCTCGCAGACCCTAAAAAAACAGCCGCCCCGTGGGGCGGCTGTTCTCGATTTAGGTTCGGTTAGCGCGGATTTACCGGATCTCGGCCTCGGCCCTCTCGATGTACCTTTTGGCTTTGGCGTTACCCGGGTCCAGCGCCGCGGCCTGGCGCCACGCCTTGAGCGCCGACGATACTTGCCCTTTGGAGTAAAACTCGAGGCCCTGGTAGAGGAGCGCCTCGACGAGTTTCACGCGGGCCGTGCCGTACGTCGGGTATTCGGTTACGACGTCGCCGAGTATTATTATCGCCTGGCCGAAGGAGCCCTTGGAAAGGTACGCGTTCCCCTGACGGTAGCGCGTGACGGCCTCGGGCGGAATCGTCGGCTTCCGAATCTCGGGCTCGGGTTCCACCGGCTCGGGTTCCTCGCCGGGGCCCGGTTGCGGCCGGCTGGCTATGAGGAGCGACCGAGACTCGTCGAGGAGCACTCCCGCTTTTTCGTTATCGGGGTACGCGGCGAGTATCTCACCGCAGATCTTTATCGCCCCGCGGTAGTCGCGCCTGTTCTTCGCGGCCAGAGCCTCTTCGAATTTTTGGGCTACGCGGTTTTCCTCGGCGATGCGGGTCAGTTCCTCGCGTTCCAGTTGGTTGGCTCGCTCCAGGTATTCCGTGGCGAGGAAGTCCTCCGGTCGGAGGGCCAATGCGTTTTCGAACGCGCCGCGCGCACTCCTCCAATCCTGTTCCCGGAGGTATGCTATGCCCTCGTCCAGGCGGAGGTAATAGTCCGATTTATTCAGGTTCTCGAGGGCGACGGCGTTATCGGGGTCCCGGTTGAGGACGGCGGCGAAGCGCTCCGCCGCGCGCTCGTAGTTGCCGGCGTCGAAGAAGGCCAGGCCCTCGGCGAGCCACCCTTCGATTTTGCGCCGCCTTTGCTCGGCGGTCCAGGATTCCCGGCCCGGGTTCACCGAGACCGAGAGGAAGTGGTAATCGCCGAGGCCTCGCCGGGTGTAGCAGTAGTCGAACGACAACAGGTCGGTCATGAAGCCGGCGCCGCCGGAGGGCCAGACGCTTACGTCTCCCGTCTCCGGCCTATAGCCCAGAACGCCCCCGCGCGCGGCGAACTTCGACGAGATCAGCACCTCGCCGTTCACGCCGGCGCCGTAAGGTTCCTGGGCCGGGGCCGAGGCGGCGATCGTCAGGCGGTGGTTGCCGAAGTATCGCGCCCACGAGGCGCCGGCGTCCACGGTGAGAGGTTCGCGGTACTTACCGGATGAGTCCGTTTCCCTCTCAACTGCGATGAGGTTTTGCGCCGTCGCGGCCAACGTCAACGGGCCGCCGCCGATTTCGGGCGTGCGCAGGAAGAAACCGGCGTCGCCGGTCGCGCCGCCGTACGAGCCGCCTGCACCCGTGGGGTTCACGTGGCGGTCGTAATTTAAGGTTGCGCCGACGCCGAGCCAGCGCGTAAAGCCGACGCCGTAACCGGCCGATAAGCGGTCGTCGTGGTAGAGGTAAGAGTCGATGTACCTATTCCCCGGGTCGTAACGTTCGACCGAACCTACCAGGACCGTTCCGAACCCCGCGGCTATCGTGCCGTACTTGCCGAGCGGAAGGGCGGCCCCGACTATTTCGGAGGTGGCGTTGGGCGCCGGCAGCTGTTTGTGGGTGAAGCCGAATTGCATGGCCGGGAGGTCGACGAGCATCGCGGGGTTGGTCCCGATGGAGTAGAAACCGGCCTCGAGAGCGGGCCCCTTGGCCATGGCCTCGGCGCGGGCGTCGGCGAACGCCAGCCGCACCGTGCCGGATGCGCCGGCGGCGGCGCAGAGTAGGAGTGCGAGCGTTAGCTTGAAGAGTTTGGATTCCGGCATAGCGGCGTCCATCGGCGGCGGTATCGTGTTCGCTAACGGTTTACGATCGCGACGAACGTATCGCGGTATATTTCACTTGCTATGTTTACCTCGAGTACGACGACGTACGGCCCGGGGTCGACGTATTCGCCGTTGTCGTCGCGGCCGTTCCATTTCAATTCGCCGGCGTGCTGGCCGTACACCTGGGGGTAATTTTCCCTCACGGTCCTAACCAACCTGCTCTCGAGGTCGTACACGTATATGGATACGGTGCCGCTGGAGGGCAGGAC
>DATKXQ010000009.1:0-3796 GCA_035528975.1 bacterium | reverse complement strand
GTCGTGCGCGGCGGCAGCTCGAGCGCCGGCGGCGCGAGGCGTTCCCACTTTCCCGCCATTCCCAGCTCCCGGGCCGCCAGCTCGAAGTGGCAGCACGCTATCCCCATGTCGAGCCGCTGGAGGTCGCCGCCGGCGACGTTGATAAGCTTGCTGTTGTAGCCGGGCGTCCGGCGGAGGAATAAGTGGAAGGCGCCGCGGTCGTCCCGGAGGAGGCGCCACGGCTGGCGGTTGGAGGCGGAGGGCCCCAGCCGCACCATCTCCACCGCCTCGGCGTAGGGGCCCGCGGCCTCGGCCGAGAGCGGCGTCGCGAAGTCACCGTCGAAGAAAAGCTCCCGCGACGGCTTGCGCTTTTTGGCGCGGGCGAAGAAGCGCGTCACGGCGTCGACGGCGGTGCGCGAGGCGGCGACGTAGCCGACGGGGCTCACCGCGGGGAGGGTCTCGCCCTCGGCCAGGGCCACGGCGCGCGCGAAGGCGGAGCGGTTGAACGAGGCGCCGAGCCAACAGGTCCCCAGGCCCAGCGCGGTCGCTTCCAGGATGACGCGCTCGAGGACGTAGCCGTAGTCCTCCATATCCATAGGGCCTTGTTTAATGGCGCCGGCGAGAAAGGTCCGCGCCCCCTTCACCATGCCGTAAGTCCCGAGCTTCTTCAGCTCGGCGATAGCGCCCGCGGAGGCCTCCACCAATTGGAGGCGGACGCGGCCGCCGAAAGGCCCCAGCCCGAGCGCCGCGATGAACTCCTCGAGGCGCGCCCGGTCTCCCGGCTCGAGGGGCCGGCCGTCGAAGCTGCGCCACGACGAGCGCGCGCGGATAATTTCGGCTAGCGGCGTTTCCGGCGCCTTCATAAGACGAGCTCCATATACCTCGCGCCCTCTATGGGGTTACGGCGATACGGCGCGACGTCGCCTTATCCCCTATCGCTCTAAAGTGTACAGAATTACCTGCCCCACGAAGTATATCAAGAGTATGCCTATCGAATCCCAGGCCAAAAAGACCGTCTTCTTAATCTGGCGGTACGTCAGGCCGATGATCGCGGTCCCGGTCATCGCCAGGGCCGCGGCGGCGATGACGGCGTGGTGACCCGAGACCTCCGCCAAAATGGGGCCCTTGGTATACGCCAGGTCGTCTATCGCCAGGATGGCGACGTTGAAGAGGTTCGAGCCGAAGAGGTCCCCCAGCGCCAGGTCGACCGCCCCCATCCGCACCGCGGCCACCGTGACCACGACCTCCGGCAGCGACGTCGCGAGGGCGATGAAAGAGTTCCCCACGAAAGTCTGCGTCATACCCGTCATGGCGGCGATGCGCTCGCCCAGCGCGGGGAGGTAGGCCGCGGCCGCGACGATTACGGCGGCGTTGACGCCGTACAACAAGGCCGCCCGCTTCAGCGAGTACTCCCGGTAATGGTACTCCCGCGCCTTCTCCCGAATCGACGCGGCGATCTTTTTCTTGTTGTAGAGGAACATCACCCGCATCGCGACGACGTACAGGAGCAGGAACACCACGCTGAAAACCCCCACCCCGCCCAGAGCCGGCAGCGCCCGACCGGCGCAGAGGTTCAAACCGATGAGGCCCAGGAGCAAAACGCCGAAGCCGGCCGAGAGCACGTGACCCTCGTTGAATTCGCCGTGCATGGACTTGCGCCCCATCAACGCGTCGATCAGCGCGATGATGAGGATGTTGAACATGCAGCTGCCGATGACGCCCCCCACCGCGATCTCCGGCAGGTCGAAGACGGTCACCGCCGCGACGCCCGATATCAACTCCGGAAGCGACGTCACCATCGCGATGAGCAGCGCGCCCACCCACAACCGCCCCAGGCCCGTCTTCTCGGCGATGATGTCGCCGTACTTCGAGAGCCGCGAGCCGGAGTAAACTATGGCCGCGGCGCAAGCGATGAATTGCAACCAGACTACCACGTCGCTCCTCCAAAGGCCGCGGCGCCGGCCTACGCTTCCTCCGCCGCCGGTATCGGCTCGTGGACCCGGCGGCCGTAAACCCTCTCGTACGCCCGACAGTAGGGGCAGATGCCGCGCTCGATATTTTTCACGAACCAGTAGACGAGGCCGCGCTGCTTCTCGCGGGCGCGGCGGCACACCGGGCACGTCAGGCAAACCCGGGCGCGGTCACGGTCGGCGTCGGTAGGCGCGGTTGACGCCACGTTCCCCCTCATCTCTTTCGGGGGGCGAGCTTTCCCGCGATAAGCGGGGCCACGAAGACCGCCAGCAACACGAGCGCCCACACGCGCCCCCGCAGCAGGTTATAATCGGCCAGCAGCCGCGACCACGGATGCCCCGCGACGTAGTGGCCGAACAGGAACTCGAACGCCACCGTCAACGCCACCCACCCGGCGCCGACGGCCAGGAGGTCGGCCAGGCCGTAGTCGAGGCGCACCAGCCGCAGGAATACGTACGCCACCGCCAGGACGACGCCGACGAGTATGAGGGAGCTCAATACGTGCGCGGCCTGTTCGCCGATGAGGGGCCCGTACGTGTAGTTCCGGAGGATGCCGTTGAGAACGGCCAACACGGCCAAAACCAGCCACGCGCCGGCGGCGTATACGTACAGTTTCGCTTGCATCACACGTCCACCTCCAGACCTATGGGGCAATGGTCCGAGCCCATCACCTCCGGGAGTATGTACGCGGCCTTGACGTTATCCTCGAAGTTCTCGCTCACGAAAAAATAATCGATGCGCCAGCCGACGTTCCGCTCCCGGGCGCGCGTCTTCTGGTCCCACCAGGTGTACTGCCCCGGCTCCCGGTTGAACATCCGGAACGCGTCGACGAAGCCGCGCGCGACGAACTTGTCGAGCCAGGCGCGTTCCTCGGGCAGGAAGCCGGAGACCTTCGCGTTCTCTTTGGGGCGGGCGAGGTCGATCTCCTTATGCGCGGTATTGACGTCGCCGCATATTACTATACTTTCGCCCCGCGCCCGGAGTTTATCCACGTGTTTGAGAAAAGCGTCGTAGAACGCCATCTTGTAACGCAGCCGCTCCGCCGACGCCTTGCCGTTGGGGCCGTAGACGTTGACCAGGAGGAAGACGCCGAAGTCGAGGACCTGCGTCCGGCCCTCGCGGTCGAACCTCTTCGGGCCGAAGCCGTTCTCGACCTCAACCGGTTCGACATTAGTATAAGAGGCGACGCCGCTGTAGCCCTTCCGCGCGGCCGAGGCGAAATAGGCGCGGTACCCGGCTATCTCTTTCAATTCGGCCGGGAGCTGGTCCGGCGCGGCCTTCGTCTCCTGCAGGCATAAAATATCCGGGCGCTCCCGCAAGAACCACTCGAGGAAGCCCTTCCTGTGCGCGGCGCGCAGGCCGTTCACGTTCCAGGATAATATTCGCAGTCGCGCCATTTCTTCGCCGCCGGTTCATCGAAAAATATTGGGCCGCGATACTCCGGCCGATTCTAACCGATTTGGAGGCGGAAGGGAAGGCCCGGACACCGAACGAAACCTCGAAGCGACGCGACGGCTCGACGGGGAAACCCATAATCGCCGTAGGCGGCTCACGTTCGATAATAAATCGCTGTCGCACCGTGAAAGCGATAGGATAATATATTAAAATTATACTTGACATATAACGGTTTTATTATTATAAATTCGACACGAGTTGTCAAATATTAGGGAGTTAATATTATGTCCAAAAAGTTCAACCGGAACTTCATCTTCGTGAGCGACCTGCACCTTTCCGAGGGATATTTAAAAGACGAAAACCGCTACCACCCGAACGAGGATTTCTACTTCGACGACGCCTTCGGCCGCTTCCTTAAACATCTACAGGGAAGAAGAAGGAGCGTACGCAA
>DATKXQ010000008.1:0-2082 GCA_035528975.1 bacterium | reverse complement strand
GTGGCCAATGCGATCTGGTGTTACGAGGTCGACATCGGCGGCAAGGTCGCCGCGGCCGTAATGCCTTCTTCGCTGGGCCGGGTAAAAGCTATCTACCGGTAAAGACGCCGCGCCGCGGGGAAAAAGCGGAATCGACGGGGCGCCGCTTCCCCGTAGTCGGATGCCCCGGAACACCGGGAGTCTTTTCCATAGCGCCCGCCGTAATTGTCGCTCACGCGTCTTATAAAACCTCCCCGTAGCGCGCAAAGCCGTTCCGCGGTAACTACCGTTGACGGGAATAACGCCCGGCCGAAGCGCCGGGTTTTTGCGGTATCGACGGATGCGGCGTTTCTTGACGGCCGGCGGCGATTATGTTATCGTTACAATTTGATTTTTTACACCGCTCTTTAAACGCGTAACGAAAGAGGTTAATATGACGATAACACCCCACGGCGGCAAACTGGTCAACCGCATCGCTCCGCCCGAGCAGGCCGACGAAGTCCTGGCCCGCGCCGCGTCCCTCCCCCGGGTAACCATCGACGACCGCACCACCTCCGATTTGGAGATGATCGGCAACGGCGGCCTGAGCCCCCTGGAGGGCTTCATGAGCGGCGCCGATTACCGAGCCGTCGTCAAAGATATGCACCTCGCGAACGGCCTCCCCTGGACCATACCCATCACGTTGGGCGTCGAACCAGCCGTCGCCGACGGCGTAAAGGTGGGCGAAGAAGTAGCGCTTACCAACGCCGCGGGCGACGTCCTGGCCGTCATGACCGTCGAGGAGAAGTACGCCTACGACAAGCGCGAGCGCTGCGTCGCCGTGTTCCGGACCGACGACGAAGCCCACCCGGGCGTCGCCGCCACGCTCAACATGTGCGACGTGCTGTTGGGCGGGCCCGTCACGCTGCCGCGGCCCATACCCCACCGCCGCTTCCTGGAGCACCGCCTGGCGCCGGCCGAGACGCGAGCCCTTTTCGAGGAGAAGGGTTGGAATACCGTCGTCGGCTTTCAGACCCGCAATCCCATCCACCGCGCGCACGAATATTTGCAAAAATGCGCCATGGAAATAGTCGACGGCCTGATGATTCACCCCATCGTCGGCGAGACCAAGAGCGACGACATCTCCGCGGAAGTCCGCATGGAGTGCTATAAAACCTTGATGGAGGACTACTACCCCGCCGACCGCGTCTGCCTGGTCGTCAACCCGGCGGCGATGCGCTACGCCGGGCCGCGGGAGGCCATCTTCCACGCTATAATCCGCAAGAACTACGGCTGCACCCACTTCATCGTGGGCCGGGACCACGCCGGCGTGGGCGACTACTACGGGACCTACGACGCGCATCACATATTCAAGGAGTTCGACCGGGCCGCGCTCGAGATAACGCCGCTGTTCTTCGACCACGCGTTCTGGTGCACGAAGTGCGGCAACATGGCCTCCACCAAAACCTGCCCCCACGGCAAGGACGACCACGTCTTCCTCTCGGGGACGAAGGTCCGCGAGATGCTGCGGGAGGGCGAGCTGCCGCCGCCCGAGTTCACGCGGCCCGAGATAGCGAAGTTGCTGCTGGAGGCGGCGAAGGCTACCGGCTAACGCGCGCGGGCGCAGGAGGGTACGATAATGACCGAGCTGCCCAAAGAAAAAATAGCGGCTTTCTGCCGAACGCACCACATCGCGAAGCTTTCGGTCTTCGGCTCGGCGTTGACCGAGGATTTCAGCCCCGACAGCGACGTAGACTTCCTGGTCGAGTTCGCGCCGGGACACGTCCCGGGCCTCATAAGACTCGCCGGTATGGAGCGCGAGCTTTCCGAATTAATTGGGCGTAAAGCGGATTTGCGGACAGCCGGGGACTTAAGCCGATACTTCCGGGACGAGGTCGTAGCGGCGGCGGTAGAGCAATATGCGCGATGACGACCGCATCCGGTTGCGGCATATGCTCGAAGCGGCCGAAGCGGCCGTTACGTTCACCGCCGGCAAGACGCGAGCCGATTTCGGTACTGACCAGATGCTCGCTTTCTCCGTTCTGCGCGCCTTAGAGGTACTCGGCGAGGCGGCGAATAAAGTCTCGCCGGATGTCCGTAAAAAACTAACGGCCGTACCGTGGG
>DATKXQ010000007.1:0-17334 GCA_035528975.1 bacterium | reverse complement strand
TCCTCTTTGGCGATCTTGAAGGCGGTCTCGGCGACCTCGCAGCGGCGGAGGGATTTGACGGCGAGGAGAATGGTCTTCAGCTTGAGCGGGCAGTATTCCGGGAAGGATACCTCCTCGACGGCGACCGCCTTGCCCGCGGGGATCTTGGTCCGGCGACGATACCAGTAGTACATCCCCAGGCCCGCGGCCATCCACGCGAAGCCCATCGTGCGGCCGAACTCGTGCGTTATAACCACCGTGACCCACACCGCGGATATCAAGATTAAGCCCAGGATGGCGGTCAGCGGGAACTCCCGGCCCGCGATGCGGATGTTGGGTTTCAATTTGAACGGCCGCTCGAGGTGCGGCTCGCGCCAGCGGATCCCCAGCAGCGACGCGTGGGCCAGCGCGAACGCCAGCATGGCGCCGAAGTTGTAGAGGTCGGCGAGGTACGTCAACTTCTTGCCGAGGAATATTATTATAACGCTTATACCGGAGAAGGTTATGAGGCTGAGGTACGGCGTCTTGAAGCGGCGGTGGAGCCGCGAGAAGAAAGCGGGCAACTGGAAGTGGCCGCCCATGGAATACGTCAACCGCGAGGCGCCGATGACGCCGGCGTTGGTCGCGATGGACAGTATCGCCGCCCCCAGTACGGCGATCCACGGGGCGAGGTACTTGCCCATAACCGGCATCTGCGCCGCGATGCCGGCTATCGGGTCTTCGAGGTAATTCGTCGTCAGCTCGCTCGACCAGGCGCCCCCGGCGCTCGGGGCGAACGGCATCGCCGAAATAGCGACGAAGACGATGCCCATGTACATGAAGAGGACCGTCGCCATCGTGAGCAGCATGCCCCGGGGGACGTTCTTACCCGGGTTGCGGACCTCGCCCGACATCTGGCTTATGGCTTCTATGCCGGTGTAGGCGACCATCGCGATGGTGACGCCGTAGATGAATTGCCCCCACGTGGGGTGGGCGCCGATCGTGAATTGCGAGATGAGGGTCGGCAGGTTCACGAAGGCCACGAAGCCGATTGCGATGAGGGCGAGCTGAGTTATGTTGCCGAATACGGCCAGGACGAGCGAGAGGGTCGTGGACTCCTTGATGCCGACGACGTTGAGGGACGTGAGAAGCGCGATAAGCGCTGCCGAGGCGAGGAAGTGTCCGGCCGGGGTCCGCAGTATCGGGAAGAAGAAGCTGAGGTAGGGCGGGACCGTGTACGCCGAAATCGCGATGGTGACGACGTAGTCCAGCAAGAGCGCCCACCCGGCGACGAAAGAGATGGCGTCGGAGTTGAAGGCGCGGCGCGCGAAGGTGCTGGAGCCGCCGGCCTCGGGCAGCGCGGCCGAGAGCTCGGCGTACGTCAGGACCGTGAAGACGAAGACCAGACCGGCGAACGCGATCGCCAGCGGCGCGGCCCCCATCGCGTAGAGGGCGGTTACGCCGAGCGCGTAGTAGATGCTCGAGCCGACGTCGCCGTACCCGATGGCGTAGATAGCTCGAATCCCGACCAGCCGCAACAGGTGGCCTTTGTCGAGCGTGAAGATTCGACCGCGCGTCTCCTCCGATAAGTCGAAATGGTTTTCGGGCGCCATTATTTTATTATAGTAGAAGGCCGGCCTCAGGCCGACCCGGTTTCCGTCGCGCGTTAACGGCGCGGTATCGATAGAGTGCGGCTACCCCGCACCGTTTTCATCAATATAACACAAAATAGGGCATTTGTCAATTTCGCCCGGATCGAGCGCCGCACTCGTCGGCCTTTATTGACAAATACGGCTTCGCTGTATTAGTATGTCGCCATGCTTATCGAGACCTTACAGCTCGGCCCCGTAGTGACCAATTGTTATATCTTTTCGCCGGATAACAAACGGGCCGTGATAATCGACCCCGCCACGGACGCCGACGAGATATTGGGCCACGTGCGGGCGCTCGAACTCGAGCCGGTGGCCATCGTGAACACCCACGGCCACCTCGACCACATAGGCGCCAACGCCGCGCTCCAGGCCGCGACCGGCATACCTATCATGATCGGCGAGAGGGACGCCCCGTATCTCGGCCCGGGCGCGGAGGCCATCCACCGGCAGGACGCGTTGGTCATCGGTCCCGAGGCGGTGGCCCTTTTCCAGGAGCACTACGCCGCGTCGCCGTCCGCGGACGTCCTCTTGCGCGAGGGGGACCACGTCGCCGACGCCGGCCTCATCGTCGTCGATACGCCGGGGCACACGGCCGGCGGCATATCTCTCGTAGCGGCGGGCGTCGCGTTTACGGGAGACGCGCTGTTCGCCGGCTCGATAGGGCGGACGGACTTGTGCGGCGGCGACGAGGGGCTGCTGATATCTTCCGTCAAGGCCAAGGACCTCACGTTGCCGGCCGACACCGAGCTGTTGCCCGGCCACGGCCCGCCCACGACGGTCGCGGCCGAGAGGGCGCACAATCCGTTTTTCGCTTGAACGGGGGGCGGCGCGCGCTCGGCGGGCGGGTCGTGCGCCGGCCTTTCGGCTCGGCCGGGGCCTTTCCCAAAATCAAACTTGACTTTCAAAGAACGGTGTGATAGCGTCGAACCCAATGTTTACGTAGCCTCGTTCTTTAAAACGGCGGTTCCTTAAATAATAGGAGAGTGTTATGTATCTAGCAGAGCGAATGAGCCGGCTCGGGACCGAGACGGCTTTCGAGGTTTTAGCGAAGGCTAAGAAACTCGAGTGTGAGGGACGCGATATCGTCCACCTCGAAATAGGGGAGCCCGATTTCGACACGCCCGTCAACATCAGAGAAGAAGCGAAGGTGGCGCTGGACCAGGGTTGGACCCATTACGGCCCCAGCGCGGGGTTACCCGAACACCGCGCGGCCATATCCAAGTACGTGAAAGACTATTGGGGTTTGGAATATACCCCGGACGAGATAGTCGTGGTGCCGGGCGCGAAGCCGATCATCTTTTTCACGGTGCTGGCGTGCGTCGAGGAAGGTGACGAGGTAATATATCCCAACCCGGGATTCCCCATATACGAGTCTATGGTCAATTACATCGGCGCCAAAGCGGTCCCGATACCGCTGCGCGAGGACCTCGATTTTCGGCTGGACGTCAAGGAACTCGCGTCGCTCGTGACCGACAAAACGCGGCTCGTCATAGTCAACTCCCCGCAAAACCCCACCGGCGGCGTTCTAACCCAGGACGACCTGGGGGCTATCGCCGAGTTGGCCATCAAGCACGACCTCATCGTACTCTCGGACGAGGTTTACAACCGGTGCATCTACGAGGGGGAGCACCATTCGATAGCCAGTTTCCCCGGCATGAAGGAACGGACCATCGTCATCGACGGGTACTCCAAGACCTACGCCATGACCGGTTGGCGGTTGGGGTGGGGCGCGATGCCCGCCGACCTGGCGCCGCACATCACGCGCCTTATGACCAACTCCAACTCGTGCGCGTGTTCTTTCTCGCAAATAGCGGGCATCGCGGGCCTGACGGGGCCGCAGGACGAGTCGAAGAAAATGGTGGAGGCGTTCCACAAACGCCGCGACGTTATCGTGGACGGCCTGAACTCGCTGCCGGGCATCACGTGCAAGAGGCCCAAAGGCGCGTTCTACGTCTTCCCGAACATAACCGGCACCGGCAAGGACGAGAGGTGGCTCGCGGATTATTTCCTGAACGAAGCCGGCGTCGCGTGTCTCGCCGGGACGTCGTTCGGCCGGTACGGTAAAGGTTACGTCAGATTTTCGTACGCCAACTCGGTCGAGAATATCGAAAAGGCGATAAGCCGTATGGCCGAAGCGCTTAAGTCCTTATAGAGAACGGTGAACCATGTCAAAACCCATTGACACGCCTCTTTACGACAGGCACGTTTCACTCGGCGCCAAGATGGTCGAGTTCGCCGGGTTCGTCATGCCGGTGCAGTATACCGGCATCATAGACGAACACGTCACGGTGCGCGAGAACGCCGGGATCTTCGACCTGTCCCACATGGGCGAAATATTCGTATCGGGCAAGGGCGCGCCCGCCGCGCTGAACAACCTCGTCACCAACGACGTCGAGAAGCTCAAGATCGGTAAGGCGTTGTATACGCCGATGTGTACGCCGGAAGCCGGCATCGTGGACGACATCCTCGTATACCGCGACGGCGACGAGAAGTACATGTTGGTCGTGAACGCATCCAACATCAAAAAAGATTATAAGTGGATCGTCGGCCACATGCCCAAAGGGTTGGAGATCGCCGACCGGTCCCTCGATATCGCGTTGGTGGCGGTGCAGGGGCCGCAGTCGGAAGCCATCGTGGGAGAGGCCGTGGCGCAGGATATGGGCGAGCTCCGCTACTACGAATTCGAGAACGCGGTCATCGACGACATCCCGGTCAGGGTCTCGCGAACCGGGTACACCGGCGAGGACGGGTTCGAGGTATACGTGGACGCGGCGCGAGCCGGCGAGGTGTGGGACGCGCTCTTCGACCTCACTAACGGCATCGGCGGCGTACCCGTGGGTCTCGGCGCCCGGGATACGCTGCGCCTCGAGATGAAGTACTGCCTTTACGGCAACGATATCGACGAGACGACGACGCCGCTGGAGGCCGGCATCGGTTGGACCGTGAAGTTCGACAAGGCCGGCTTCGTGGGCAAAGCGCCGCTCGAGAAACAGAGAGAACAGGGGCTGAAAAGGAAGCTCGCCGGTTTCGTCATGGTGGACGCGGGCGTACCGCGCCACGGTTTCGAGATAATCGACGTGGATGGAAAGAGGATAGGCGGTGTAACGTCGGGGTCCTATTCCCCAAGCCTCGGCGATAATATCGGCCTCGGCTACCTCGACGTGCCCCACGACGAGTTCGGAACCGAAATCCTGGTCGACGTCAGGAAAAAGCCGCGCCTGGCGCGCGTCGTAGAGACTCCGTTTTTAAAACTTCTTGGTGGGAAGTAAAACGCCGCTGCCGGAAAGGAGCCGTGGGTGTATCCGGAGGAACTGAAGTACGACGAGACGCACGAGTGGGCAAAGGTGGAGGACAACGTCGCCGCCGTGGGCATCACCGACCACGCCCAGTCCGAATTGGGCGACATCGTCTACCTCGAGCTCCCGGAAGTGGGGACGGAAGTTAAGGCGGGCGGCGAATTCGGCGTCGTGGAGTCGGTGAAGGCGGCGTCCGAGGTTTACGCGCCCCTTACCGGAAAAGTCGTGGAAGTAAATCAAGCCGCCGTCGAGGACCCGACGTTGGTTAACCGCGATTGTTACGGCGGCGGATGGCTCGTCAAAATCGAGCTGAAGGACCCCTCGGAAGTCGAAAACCTCAAGACGGCGGCCGAGTACAAGGATTTCATCGGAGCTTAATATCGAAGGGCGCGTCGCGCCGGTCGGCCTTCGGCTGGCCGCGCATCCTCGCCGGCGAGGGGTTGCGGCCCCTCGCTTTATTTGGCGGCCCGGCGGACGCGCCTTAGCAGGAGGAATGTAATGCCGTACGTTCCCCACGACGACGAAACCAAACGGGGGATGCTTGACGAAATCGGCGTTCGCACGGAAGACGACCTCTTCGCGGCTTTGCCCGAAGCTTTGCTGAGGGAGACCTTCGACTTGCCCGCGCCTTTGGCCGAGCCGGCGCTGGCGCGCCATATGGCGGATGTGGCGGCGTCTAACCGTTGCGACCGCCCGTCTTTTCTCGGCGGCGGGTGTTACGACCATTTCGTCCCCGCCGCGGTAAAGCACCTCGCGGGCCAGAGCCAACTGTATACCGCGTACACCCCCTACCAGCCCGAAGTGAGCCAGGGGACGCTGGCCGCGATCTTCGAATTCCAAACGTACGTCGCCGCTCTCACGGGGATGGAGGTAGCCAATGCGTCGATGTACGACGGCGCGACCGCGGCCGCCGAAGCGGCGCTCATGTGTCTGCGCGTGAAGAAGGGCCGGCCGCGCGTATTATTGGCGCCCAACCTCCATCCCGAGTACCGGCGCGTCGTCGAAACTTATCTGTCCAACATCCCCGGCGTCGAGGCCGCGACGCTGCCGTGCTGTGCGCCGTACGAGCCCGGCGGCCTGGTCGACCTCAATCGCCTCTCGGGCGCGCTGGGCGAGGCCGCTTGCTTCGTCATGCAGTCGCCCAACTTCTTCGGCCTGGTCGAGACGGGGCTGGCCGAAGTCGCCGCGTCCGTGCACGAACAGGGCGCGTTGCTCGTCGTCGCGGTGGCGGAGCCGATGTCGCTCGGCGTCCTTTCGCCCCCCGGCGCGTTCGGCGCCGACGTCGTCGTGGGCGAGGGCCAGAGCTTCGGCCTCCCGCCCTCCTTCGGCGGCCCGGGCGTCGGTTTCTTCGCGACGCGGCACGAGTTCCTGCGGCAGATGCCCGGGCGCCTCGTCGGCAAGACGGCGGACGCGGAGGGGAAGCCGGGGTACGTGATGACGCTGCAGACGCGCGAGCAACACATCCGCCGCGGGAAAGCCACGTCGAACATCTGCACCAACCACGCGCTGGCGGCGACGACGTTCACGATATACCTGTCGCTCGTGGGGCGCGCGGGCCTCGCCGGCCTCGCCCGCCAAAACTTCCAAAATTGCGCCTACGCCCAATATCAAACGACGGAACTCGCGGGCTACACGATGGTCTTCGAGGAACCGGCTTTCAACGAGTTCGTGCTCAGATGCCCGAAGGGCGGCGAAGATATACGGACGGCGTGTCTGGAGAGGGGCGTCGACCCGGGCCTGCCGCTCGGCCGATTCTATCCGGAGTACGACGATTGCCTCCTCGTCGCCGTAACCGAGAAGAGGACGAAGGCGGATATCGACCGCCTGTGCGAGGCGTTGGCGCTGGCTTAATTGCGAGGCCGATGAAAACCGCAACCATAGTGATGGGCATAGTACTCGTGGCGCTCATCGGCGTTGCGCTCTGGCGGGGGGGCGGCTCGCTCCAGAGGGGCCTGACGTTCGGCGGCAAGACCTTCTTGAGTACGCTGCCGCTGCTGGTTTTCGCGTTCGCCATCGCGGGCCTCGTCCAGATCCTGGTGCCCCGCGAATTTATCTTGAAGTGGTTGGGGCCCGAGGCCGGCCTCAAGGGGATACTACTCGGTACCGTAGCCGGCGGCTTTACGCCCGGCGGGCCGTACGTCTCGTTCCCCATAGTCGCGTCGCTCTACAAGTCGGGGGCTTCGGTGGGGACCGTCGTGGCGTTCGTGACGGCGTGGTCGGTATGGGCCATTGCGCGGTTCCCGATGGAGATGGGCCTCGTCGGCCCCAAGCTCGCCATCGCGCGTTTCCTCTCGACGCTTATCGTGCCGCCCCTGGCGGGCCTGTTCGCCCAGGCCGTGTTCGGACGATGGCTGTAACCGTTCTTTTATGGAGCGTCCTATGAACTACGAATACCGCAACATATTCGAAATTCCATCCGGCGGGCGTTTCGAGGTCGGCGAGGCTGATACGCCGCCCGTTAAACTGGAGGATTTCTACCCCCGGGAATTCGTGCGCGACGACCTCGGGCCGCTGCACGACGTCGCCGAGCCGGAGGTCGTGCGCCATTCCACGCGGCTGGCGGCGATGAATTTCGGCGTCGATACGGGTTTCTACCCGCTCGGCTCCTGCACGATGAAGTACAATCCCAAGGTGAACGAGGACGCCGCGGCGCTGCCGGGCTTCGCCGACATCCACCCGTACGCCGCAGGCCGCGACGTCCAGGGGGCGCTGCGGCTCATATACGAGCTCGAGCGCTACCTCGCGGAGCTGTGCGGCATGAGCGCCTTTACGTTGTGCCCGGCGGCGGGGGCTCACGGCGAGTTCGTCGGAATGCTCCTGACGCGGGCGTACCACCGCCGGCGCGGCGACGCCGCTCGCAACGTTATGTTGATACCGGACTCGGCGCACGGGACCAACCCGGCGTCGGCGAGGATGGCCGGGTTCGACGTCGCGGCCGTCGCCTCGACCGCCGAGGGTTTAATTGACGTCGACGACCTCGCGGGTAAGCTGGACGAGCGCGTGGCCGGCATGATGATAACCAATCCCAATACGCTGGGGTTATTCGAGCGCGACATCGTCGAGATCGGGAAAGCGGTCCACGCCGCCGGCGGCCTGCTTTATTACGACGGCGCCAATCTCAACGCTATCGTAGGCCGCGCGCGCCCGGGCGACATGGGTTTCGATATCTGTCACGTCAACCTCCACAAGACTTTCTCCACGCCCCACGGCGGCGGCGGCCCGGGCGCCGGGCCCGTCGGCGTCGCCGAGAATTTGGTCGACCTCCTTCCGGTTCCGCGCGTCGTCGAGAACGGGGGGGCGTACGAAGTACGGTACGACGCCCCGGATTCGATAGGGCGAATCCGCTCGTTTCTCGGCAACTTCGGCGTGTTGGTCAAGGCGTACGCGTATATCAGGTGCCTAGGCGCCGCGGGGTTGAGGGACGTTTCCGGGGCGGCGGTTTTAAACGCGAATTACCTCCGCGCCAAAGTGGCGAAGTTCCTGGAGGTGGCGGGTGCGGCGCCCTGCATGCACGAATTCGTCGCCTCGTCGGCGAAGTTCGGCCGGGGGTCGGCGGGCGACGTCGACAAGGCGCTTATCGACGCGGGCTTCCATCCGCCGACGACGTATTTCCCGCTGGTAGTCGCCGAAGCGTTGATGATCGAACCCACCGAGACCGAAAGCCGCGAGACGTTGGACGCGTTCGCCGACGCGCTCGAGAGAATCGTTGCGGCCCTCGCCGCCGACGCGCACGCGTACGCGGACGCGCCGACGAGAGCGCCGGTGCGGCGGCTCGACGAGGCCGCGGCGGCCCGCCGCCCCGTACTTACGCAGATGATGGCGGCGGCCGCGGGGGAGTGACGCGGCGTCTTGGATTGGACCGATTACGAATTGTTGGTCGACGGCGCGGCCGAAGGCCGCGAGAACATGGCCCGCGACGAACGGCTTTTGGCGGCGTACCGCGCCGGGGAGGCGCCGCCGACGTGGCGGCTTTATACGTGGCGGGGGCCCGCAGTCACGTACGGCCGCGGCCAGAGGGCGCCGGCGTGGAGCGACGTCGCGACGGCGATTCCGCGCGTAAGCGGCGGCGGCTACGTTCCCCACGGCGCCGACTTCACGTATTGCGTCGTGCGGGAGCGCCGCTACGGCTCGGATAACTACGAGGATATCGTCGAGGCCGTGGCCGCGGCCTTGCGCTTGCTGGGCGTGGCCGCGGCGGTCTGGCGCGGCGCGCGCGCGGGCGCGGCGGATAAGTGTTTCGCGTCGCTCGCGCCTTTCGACATCCACGTGCGGGGATTAAAAATCGCCGGCTGCGCCCAGCGGCGGTTCAAGGACGCGATTCTACATCACGGCTCGGTAGCCGCGGCGGCGCCGGCGGAATCGTTGCGCGCCCTCGGCTTGTGGGACGCGAGCCGGGCCGAAACTCTCGCCGGGCTCTTGGGTCGGCCCGTCGCGCTGGCGGAGTTCGCCGAAGCCGTCAGCGCCGCTACCGGGATGGAGCTCAAAGCCGCGGCGTAACCGATATGGGGACGATATGAAGAGGATTCTGGTAATAGTCGCGACGCTGTCGGCCGTAGCGCCGATGGTTTTCCTCGCGTGCACGAAAGGCAGCACGGTCGACGAGGCCGAGGTAGTGGCCCGCGTAGGCGAGGAGGTCCTGACGATAGGAGACCTCGAGCGATTCGACGCGAGCCAGCGGGAAGTCAGGAGTCCGTCCTATCTTACGAAAGAAGAATTAATGGAGGAGTGGGTGCGGAGCGAGGTCCTCTACCAAAACGCGCTCAAAGAGGGGGTCGACGAGGAGGACGAGTGTTCCTGGCGCCTGAAGAACAGCGCCAAGGGAATAGTCATCCAGCGTTTTTGGGAATTGGACGTATACGAGAAGTACCCGGACATCACCGACGAAGAGGCGCTTGCGTGGTACGAGGAGAATAAGGACCAGTACTATGGAGCCAAGGATACGGGTGTGTGGATACGGCGCATATTGCTCAATTCCCGCGAGAGCGCCGACGACGTTATGCGTCGCCTTAAGGCCGGCGACGATTTCGCGGCGATAGCACATAAGGAGTCCGTCACGCCCGAGAAGCTCGAGGGCGGGAGCAGTGGTTACCGGCGCCAGAGCGACGTCCCGCCGACGTACCGCGACGTCGTCGCGGGAATGAAGGAAAGCGAGGTCGCCGGGCCTTTTGCTATGGGGACTTTCTTCGTGATAATTCGGCTCGAGGACCGGGTCGAACCCGGCGAGTACCTGAAGCCCGAAGGCATCGGCATGCCGCAGCTGCGCGACCGCGCCAAGGTGGAGCGGTGGCGGGAAAAGGGGGCGCGGATAGGCACCGATCTGGAGGCCGCCGCCGACATCGAGCGTCACCCTGAGCGCATTCCGGACGAAATAGCCGAAATGGCTTTGGGGGAGGGGCGCGACGAGGCGAGTTCGGCCGAGGCGAAATAAGTGGACCGCGACCTGAAATCGATTCAAGAGGCGCGCGACTGCATTCGGGCGGGCCGGAAGGCGGCGACGGCGTTCGCCGGTTTCGACCAGGCGGCGGTGGACCGCGTCGGGGAGGGGATGGCACGGGCCGCGCAGGAGGCCGCCGGGGAATTGGCGCGCCTCGCCGCGGAGGAGACGGGCTTCGGCGTCGTGGAAGACAAAGTAACAAAGAACCTCTTCGCCGCGCGGGACGTATATGCGTACATCAAGGACTTGAAGACGTGCGACGTTATCGCGGAGGACCCGGCGCGCGGCGTTACCGAGATCGCGAGCCCGGTGGGGTTGATAGCGGGCGTGACGCCCAGCACCAATCCGACGTCGACCGTCATCTATAAGGCGCTCATTTCCCTGAAGGCGCGGAACGCCATCGTCTTTTCCCCCCATCCCGCGGCCGTGCGTTGCTCGGCGGAAGCCGCACGCATCCTGGCCGAGGCGGCCGTCGCCGCCGGCGCCCCGGAAGGGGTCGTAACGTGCTTATCGCAACCGACGCCGGAAGCCGCGCGGGAGATAATGGCCCATCCCGACGTCGACCTCATATTGGCCACCGGGGGAATGGCGATGGTGCGCGCGGCCTATTCCTCGGGAAAACCCGCGTACGGCGTCGGCCCGGGCAACGTACCCGCGTACATCGACCGCAGCGCCGACGTTCCCCGGGCCGTATCCGACATAATTAAATCGAAAACTTTCGATAATGGCGTTATATGCGCGTCGGAGCAAGCGGTGGTCTGCGACGCGCCCGTGCGCGCCGCGGCGGTGCAGGAGTTCACGCGGGCGGGGTGCGTATTTTTAAACGACGAGCAGAAGGCCGCGGTAGCGGCCGTCCTCGACGACGGCGGGAAGCTTAACGCGGCGGTGGTGGGCCGAACGGCTTCCCGCATCGCCGCGATGGCGGGTTTCGACGTGGCCGCCGACGCGAAGGTCCTGATAGCTTTCGAGGACCGGGTGGCCCGGGACGTACCGTTATCCTGGGAGAAGATATCGCCCGTACTCGCCTGGTACGACGTCGCCGATTGGGTGCGGGGGTGCGAGCGGTGTTTGGAGATCCTGGCGAACGGCGGCATGGGCCATACGCTGGCGATACACGCGCGGGACGACAAAATAATACGCGAGTTCGGCCTGCGGAAGCCCGTATTCCGGATCGTCGTCAATACGCCGGCGTCGCAAGGGGCTATCGGCCTGACGACCAACCTGGCGCCGGCGCTTACTCTCGGGTGCGGGACGTTGGGGGGCAATATAACCTCGGACAATATTACGCCGTTTCATTTGATGCACGTGAAGCGGGTGGCGTACGGCCGCGGCGACGTCGGCGCCGCGCGGGCGCCGGAAGGGCCGTCGGCCGAAGTCCGGCGGCCGGCCGCGGCAGGTCCGCGCGTCGACGAGGTCCTCGTTGAGAGGGTGGTGGAGGAGGTTTTGCACGAGCTAAGGCGGGGTGGCGATTAAGTGGTCCTCGCGGTGCAGCGCTTGGTGGGAGCGTTCAAACGGCGGCCGTTGGATCTGCACATATTTTGCCTCGTCCTTTTTGTAGTGGGGGCCGTCTTCGTATTCGGGTACCAGGCCGGCGTATTTTGGAAAGTGGTAATTACGGACCGCGTTTCCCTCGAGGGGACGCCCGTTTTCCAGGCGCTGACGGCGACGACGCTTTTAACCGATCTGGTATGGTCGCCTTTGCTGGTGGCCGCCGCGATCGGGATTTGGCTGCTCCGGGATTGGGGACGACGGCTGGGACTCGTCATCGGCGCCGTCTTGGCGTACATGGGGACGCAGGGCCTGTTGTTCTTTCCGCTTACGCGCCGCTTCGGCGTCGACGCCGTCGAGGACTTCACGAGGTATTACGACTTTACGGCCTATATGGCGTACTACGCGATTTACGCGGGCGTAGGTTTCGCGATGATATTTTACTTGTGGTTTAGGAAGATCGAGCTTCGCGATACCCCGGATTAACGCGCATTTGGAATCGGTGCCGTACGGGATATAAGGTAGCGTACGGACGAAAGGAGCGAGGATGCCTTCTAAGACGGAGATGGCCCTCGGGATGGTCGAGACGCGCGGCCTGGTGGCGGCGGTTGAGGCTGCCGACGCGATGTTAAAGGCCGCGAACGTAAGGTTGATGGACAAGGTAAGGGTCGGCGGAGGCCTGGTTACCGTTTTGGTCCGCGGCGAGACCGGCGCGGTCAAGGCGGCGACGGAGGCCGGCGCCGCGGCAGCCGCCAAGATCGGCGAGCTCGTCTCGGTGCACGTTATACCTCGGCCCGACGATGCGGTGGAGTTCATCTTACCGGAAGAGGTCGGCCCGGGCAAGAAGGGTTAGCCGGGAAAGCTGACGTATGGCCGCCGACGACCACGAGGCGTTAGTCCGGGCGGCGACCGCGGCCGTGTTGGCGAAGTTGGCCGGCGGCGCGGCGCGGACGTTCCATGCCCCGGTGGGCGTTTCGGGTCGCCACGTGCATCTTTCGCCGGGCGACCTGAAAACCCTTTTCGGGCCGGGCGCTTCGCTCACCGTAGCCGCGCCGCTCGTCCAGGCCGGGCAATTCCGCGCCGCGGAAGTAGTCGCCGTAATCGGCGCCGCGGATTCGATTCCCGGCGTGCGGGTCGTCGGGCCCGCGAGGTCTGTGACCGTGGCGGAGATGGCGGTAAGCGACGTCGCGCGCCTCGGCGTCGGCCGGCCGGTACGCGCGGGGGAGCCGTTCGCCGTTACGCTGGCGGGGCCGGCGGGTGTGGTTCACCTTCCGGAGGGCGGCATAGTAGCGAGGCGCCATTTGCACGCGTCGACGGCCGAGGGTGGGAAGTTCGGCCTCGTCGACGGAGAGGTCGTCGCGGCGCGCGCGGGCGAGCCGGGGCGGCAACTCGTATTCGGCGACGTCCTGGTTCGGGTCTCGGAGCAGGGGGTCCTCGAGCTCCATATCGACCGCGACGAGGCGAACGCGTGTAGCGCCCGCACGGGGGACCGCGCCGAGATAATTGTCGGTGAGCCGGGCGCGCGGCCGGCCGGTCGCGACGACGCGCCGGCTTCGGAGAGACGGCGGCTGGTTACGGAGGCCGACGTCGTAGCGGCTTACCGGACGGGTAACGCGCCCGACGTCGCACGGGCGATTCTAACGCCTTACGCCAGGGATGCGTTGCGAAAGTATTTCCCGGAGTTGCTAATAAAGGCGGATTGAGTTATAATTACGGTTTTACGGACTCAGGTATCCCGCAATCGTATTGAGCAAGGGTAAATTCCGGCCTCCGGCGCTCCCGGGTGGCGCGCCGGCTAGGTCTTTGTCGGGGTCGACGTGATATGATGAGAATCGCGGAAGTCGTCGGTAGCGTGTGGGCGACGCGCAAGGTGGAGAGCGTCCGCTCGCTCAAGATGTTGCTCGTCAGTTTGCTCGACGCCGACATGAAGCCCACGGGGAAATTGTGGGTCGCCGCGGACGTGGTGGACGCGGGCGTCGGCGACCGCGTTATCGTCGCGGTGGGCCGCGCGGCTCGCCTGGCCGTCGGAGATGATAACGCCGCCGTTTCGGCGGCCGTAATAGGCGTAGTCGATGCGGTCGACGTGCCCGGATAAAAAACGAGATGGGCCTCGCCGATATCGTGAGAGACGCGGGGGTTGTGGGTTCCGGGGGAGCCGGGTTCCCGGCGCACGTAAAGTATTCGGGTAGAGCGGAAATATTCATTATCAACGGCGCCGAGTGTGAGCCGCTCGCCCACAAGGACGAAGCGGTCCTCACGCTCCGGCCGGCGGATATCGTCGTCGCCGCCGCGGCGATACGCGACGAACTCGGCGCCGCAGAAGTAATACTGGCCGTCAAGGAGACGCGGGCTTCGGAAATCGCCGGCCTGTACGGCGGCGTAAAAATATACCCGCTGGCGGACGTTTACCCCGCCGGCGACGAGGCGGTGCTCGTTTACGAGGTAACCGGGCGCCGGGTGCCCGCGGACGGTTTTCCTCCCGACGTGGGCGTCGTCGTGTCCAACGCGGAGACGGTCCTTAACGCGGCGCGAGCGGCGCGCGGGAAGAGCGTTCGCACCACGTGGGTCACGGTTGCCGGCGCGGTCGCCGAGCCGTTTACGGCGGAGGTGCCGGTGGGGACGCCGGCGTCGCTATTGATCGACGAGGCGGGAGGCGCGACCGTTTCGGACTGCGTCGTTTTAGACGGCGGCCCTATGATGGGGGAGGAGATAAACGCGGAAACGTACGGCGTCAAATCTACGACCGGTTTGATTTCGGTTTTACCCGGAGATAATCCCGTGGTAAGGAACGCCCGACTGCCCCTCCAACACGTGCGGACGGTGGCGGGGAGCGCGTGTACGCAGTGCCGGGATTGTACGGAGCTTTGCCCCCGTTATTTGCTGGGTTACGACGTCACGCCGCACCTCTCGATGCGCCGCTTCTTTGCGTGGGGGGAAGAAGCCGAGCCGTCGTTCTTCGGCCACGCCGCGGGATGTACCGGGTGCGGCCTGTGCGAACTCTACGCCTGCCCGATGGCCATATCGCCCCGGCGCGTGCAGAATTATTTGCGGGGGCGGCTCGAGGGGGCGACGCGGGCCGAGGGGGCGGCCGAGGTCCACGCCGACCGGCCAGGGCGCCTGGTGCCGGCCCGCCGTTTGAAGGTGCGCATCGGCGTCGCGGCCTACGACGCGCCCATGTGCGTTCGCGAGTTGCGCGACGCGCCGACGAAGGTTATCCTAAACGCGTCGCAGCCGTACGCACCGGCGCTCGATATCCTCGTTAGGGAAGGGGACCGCGTCGAGCCGGGCCAAAAGGTGGCCGCGCCGAGGCGGGGCGACGAGATGGGCGTACCCGTCCACGCGAGCATCGGCGGCCGGGTCGCCGCCGTTGAAGGCGGCGAGATAACGATCGACCGCACGCAGGTTGCTTGACGCGGCGGGGTCGAAGGAGATGTTTCGAATGCTGAAGAGAACGGCGATAATGGTATTGGCGATGGCCGCGTTCGCGGCGGCCGACTACGAGAAGCCGGACCTCGAAAAGGCGGACATCGACCCGGAAGACCTGGCCAGCTTCAAAGAGGCCTACACCTTCTATTTGGACGGCGTGGAGTTCGAGAAGGAGGGGTCGTGGGTTTCGGCCAGCCAGGCATACCGCAAAGCGGTCCAGATTTACAACAACTACCCCGATGCCCAGTACGGCCTCGGGAGAATGGCGTTGCGTTTGGGCCGGTTGGACGAAGCGGAGGAAGCGCTCCGCGAAGCCCTTACGTTGAAGCCGGAGCTTTACGAGGCCCATACGGAGTTGGGCAGCGTGCACTATCGGCGGGGGGATTACAATAAAGCGGCTTTCGAGTACAAAGAGGCTTTAAAGTACGATCCGGACGACGCCGTAGCGCGTTACAACCTGGGTAACGCCTGCCGAAACTTGGATAAGCCCAAAGACGCAATTCAGGAATACGAAAAGGTGCTGGCGTTGGACCCGGATTACGTCGATTGCTACTATAATATGGCGCTCGCGTACGAGGATATGGGGAAGGTCGACGAGGCCATAGCTTCGTACGATAGGTTTATCGAGGCGGTCGGCGACGACCCCGACCAGGCGGAATGGGTTACCCGCGCCAAAGATTACATAAAGAAGCTGCGGGAAGAACAGAAGGGCGAGTGATCCGTGCCGGCCGAAGAAGCCATCGGGTTAGTCGAGTTCTCGTCTATAGCGCGCGGCATCGAGGCGGTCGACGCCATGGTCAAAGAGGCCGACGTTCGGTTGCTGGCGTCGCGGACCTCGTGTTCCGGGAAGTACATCGGCCTCGTGGCGGGCGCGGTGGCGGCCGTCAAATCGGCCGTCGCGGCGGGGAGGGACGCGGCGCGGGGCCACTACATCGACGACATGGTGATACCGAACGTGCACGAGCAGGTTCTGGCCGCGGCCGCCGGGACGGTAGTCGTCCCGGAAAGGGCGGCATTGGGCGTTATCGAGACGTTCTCGCTCGCGTCTTCGATATTGGCCGCGGACGCCGCGGTGAAGGCGGCGCCCGTTACGCTGGTGGAGATACGTCTCGGGACCGGCATCGGCGGCAAGGGGTTCACGACGATGGTGGGCGAGACGGCGGCGGTGGCGGCGGCCGTGGCCGTGGGAGCGGCCGAAGCTTCCCGGCGCGGCCTTCTCGTCGCCACGGCCGTTATTGCGGCGCCTTACCGGGAAGTGTTGGAAAAACTCATTTAACGGTCGTTCCATAGCGGGAATAGCGAGACATGCGGGTTAAAGAGATAATAAACGTAAAGGGTAAACATCTCGGTTTTTTCGAGGCGTGGTGCAAGGCGTGCGGCATTTGCGTCGCGCTTTGTCCGAAGAACGTATTCGATACCGGGCCGGACGGTAAGCCCGTAGTAGTGCGACCCCAGGATTGCATCAATTGCGGAACGTGCGAGATAATGTGTCCCGACTTCGCGATCGGCTGGTACGAGGACCCTCTGTGCGACGAGGCATTGAAAGAAGCGCATAGGCGCGGCCACGAAGAGGAGTGGGCGAAGAAGTGATGCGCGGCGAGGACGCGGCCGTTCTTTCGTAAACCGATGGTAGAAGAAGGTGAGAAGCGGTAGATGACTTTGATGCAAGGTAACGAAGCGATCACGCGCGCCGCCCTGGACGCGGGCGTGCGGTTTTTCGCGGGTTACCCGATTACGCCGTCCACGGAGATCGCCGAGATAATGTCGGTGGAGCTGCCGAAAGTGGGCGGCAAGTTCCTCCAGATGGAGGACGAAATAGGTTCCATGGCGGCGGTTATAGGCGCGTCGCTGACGGGCGAGAAATCCATGACCGCGACGAGCGGCCCGGGTTTCTCGCTCATGCAGGAGAACCTCGGGTACGCCTATATGACCGAGGTGCCCTGCCTGGTGGTCAACGTTATGCGCGGCGGCCCCAGCACGGGCCTCCCCACGCACCCCTCGCAGGGCGACGTTATGCAGGCGCGGTGGGGGTGTCACGGCGACCACCCCGCCATAGTGCTCGCGCCGTCGTCGGTCCTCG
>DATKXQ010000006.1:0-2645 GCA_035528975.1 bacterium | reverse complement strand
GGTGTTGAGGAGGTGGTTGTTGGGAAGCTGGTACGAAGAGAGCGCTTCGCCGAACGGCCGCGAGGCGAACATCACGTACGTCGTGGCCTCGTCGAGCCGGATAGCGTCAAATAGGTGGCCGACCCTGAGGGCAACGCCGATCGCGAAGAGCGCGGCCGTCGCGGCGATAAACGGCCACGCGCCGGCGTCGCGCACGTAATCGCGCCACTGCTTAACCTCGCCCATACTGCCGTCCCGCTCCGAAACCGGCCCTTTTACGGGCCGGTAGTTCACTCGCCCCGCGTAGGCCGTCGGGGCCGCCGGTTCAAGCCGGCGGTTAACGTAGGTACGGCTTAGAACCGTCCGCTAAAGCGGACGGTATATTCCTTCCGCCAGCAGCTCCGCGACGTCTTTGACCGGCACGTCGGCGCCGAGATCTTTAAGCCCGTCGTCGAGCATCGTGAGGCAATACGCGCACGCGACGGCCACCGTCGGCGCCCCCGTCGCCAGCGCCTGCTCCGCCCGCTCGACGTTGATGCGCTTGCCGAGCGTCTCCTCCAGCCACATCCGGCCGCCCCCCGCGCCGCAGCAGAACGCGTACGCGCGGTGCTTATCGAACTCGACGGCGTCGGCCCCCGCCGCCCGCGCCAGCGCGCGCGGCGCATCGTACAGCTTGTTGTACCGGCCGAGGTAGCACGAGTCGTGGTAGGCCACGGCGCCGGACGCCCCGGCCTGCACCTTCAACTTGCCCTCGTCGATTAAACCCAGTAAGAACTCGGTATGATGATATACCTCCAGCTCGCAGCCCAGCTCCGCGTACTCGTGTTTGAAGGTGTTGTAGCAGTGCGGGCACGTCGTGATCAATTTTTTAATGCCGTATCGCGCGAAGGTCGCGACGTTCTCCTCCAATTTCATTTTATATAAATACTCGTGGCCCAGCCGCCGGAACGCCTCGGCGCAGCAGCCCTCCTCCTCGCCCAGGACGGCGTACGAGACGCCGGCGGCGTCGAGCAGCTTGACCGTGGCCTTCGCGACGCGCTGGCCGCGGTCGTCGTACGAGCCGAGGCACGATACCCAGAAGCAGTACTCGGCCTGCGCCCCCTTCGCGAAGACCGGGACCTCCAGGCCGTTGGCCCACTTCATCCGCTCGTTGGAGGGCAGGCCGTAGGGGTTGTTGTTGCGCTCGACGCCGTTCATCGCGGCGTTGAGCTCGTGCGGAATGCGGCCTTCGTTCAGGACGAGGTCGCGCCGGAGGTCTATTATCTTGTTGACGTGCTCGACGCTCACCGGGCAGTGCTCGACGCAGGCGCCGCACGTAGTGCAGGCCCACAGCTCGTCGTCCGAGACCACCGGCCCCGCCAGGCCTACGCCCTCCTCCTTCTCGGCCGGCGTCCTGGCGAGTTTTACGATCTTCAGGCCGTAGCGCATGAAGTCGTGCTTGAGGTCGATGACGACCTTCTTGGGCGAGAGCGGCTTGTCGGTGTTGAACGCCGGGCAGTTGTCCTGGCAGCGGCCGCACTCCACGCACGAGTAGAAGTCCAGGAGCTGGCGCCAGGTGAACTCGTCGGCGCGCACGACGCCGAAGTGGTCCGCCTCGTCGTCCTCCACGTCGCAGTCCTTCACTATCCCGCGCGGCCTCAAGTCCCGGAAGAATTCGTTGAACGGGCAAGCGAGGAGGTGGAGGTGCTTCGACATCGGGATGTATACCAGGAATACGAGCAGCGACAGAAGGTGCACCCACCAGCTGGCGGCGAAGAGGCCGAACCACGCGGGCCCCGCGAGGCCCGCGGCGGCGAAGAGGGCCGCCGTCGCCGAGCCGGCGGGCATGTACCAGGGGCGGGCGCCACTCGAGGCCAACAGGTACCCCTCGTTGACGAGGTCCGTCGCCATCAGCGCGAAGATGAGGAAGAGGATGAAGTAGGCGCCAAAGCCGCCGGTGGGGCCGGGCGGCCTGAATATCACCCGCCGGAAGAACGCGGCCGCGACGGCGACTATCACCAGCACGACGAAGACGTCGAAGATTAAGTGGTACCAGGCGGCGCCGGTGACGTACGGGACGTCGAAGCCCTCCCGGAAGCTCTCCACCATAAACACGAGGTTAGCGGCGACGAGGACGACGAAACCCCAGAAGATGAAGAAGTGGGCGAGCCCTATAGCCGGCTTGCGCAGGACCAGCTTCTGGCCGAAGACCAGTTTTATTAATTCGACGAACCTAGCGCCCGGGCGGTCGAAGCGGTTCTCGGGCCTGCCGGCCGTGAGCATCAGGATGCGCTTGACGCACGCGTACGCGAATAGAATGAACGCTGCGGCGACGAGTAGGCCGGCGAGGGCCTCGAACGCGGCCGAGCCGTGGGTGGGTGCCATAAAGAGCTCCTCTCCTGGCGGGTGTTACTTAGTGATTAAAATAAGATAGCCGCGGCCGCGCGGCAAGCGAAAAAGGCGGCCTGACGGGCCGCCTTCCGTTAAACGTTTTTATTTCACCGCTTCTTGAATAAACCGATAACTACCAGGAACAGCACCGCGCCGATGAAGGCGGTCAGGAGGCTGCCCAGCAGGCCCGCGAACTCCCAACCGACCAACCGGAAGAACAGGCCGCCCAACACGGCGCCGATGACGCCGACGGCGACGTTGCCTAAGCAGCCGAAGCCGCGGCGTCGAAAGGCCAA
>DATKXQ010000005.1:0-6914 GCA_035528975.1 bacterium | reverse complement strand
GTCGCCGCCGTAGCCGCCTTCTACCTGGTCGAACCTTACCCGGTGTTGATAGTGGCGGCCTTCGCCGCGGGCGCCGCGACGTTTCTGTATCTAACGGTTCGCGTAAAGCTGGGCGGCATCGTCGAAACGGTCGACCGCCGGCTCGCGGAGCAAGAGGCGGAGGCGGTCAAGCACCGGGAAGCCCTGGATAAGTCGTTCGCCGAGATCGAGCACCTGACCCGCACGATGCGGGAACAGCTCAAGGCGACGAACGAGAAAAGCCTTCAGGACATCGACACGCTGCGCAAGAACGTTCGTACGATTATCGATAAATTCAACGGCCAGCTGGAAAAGATGGCGGTGGGCATGACCGAAGTTAAAAAGTCGGTCGACGTCGACGCCGCGGCGGCCAAGGAAAAAATAGCCACCCTCGAGCGCGGACACGAAGAAACGGAAAAAATTCTCAAAACCCTCGCCGGCGATTTCAAAACGTTCGCGGACGACGAGCGCGCCTTCCGCAAAGCCATAGAATCGCGCCTCGCGGAACGCGTTACGTACCTGGAAGACTTCATACGCGAAAAGCGTAAGAGCCTTCAGATTTGACGGCGATGCCGGAAGAAACGAAAATACAGGAAATCCGCGCCACGGTCCTCTTCGTGGATATCATCAATTCCACCGGCATATCGGGCGTGCAGGACCCGGCGAGTTACAACCGGATGCTCACCGAATACCAGTCGTCGGTGTTCGACGCCATCACCGACCACGTGAAGCAATACCGATACACGGGACGCCGGCGATTGGCGGGCCGCGGTACCGACATGCGGACCGGCGAAGACTACGAGTGGGAAATCGAAGGGGACGAGGCGCGCGTATTCTTCTACTCCGAGAACTCGGAGTACGACGTTCGCTCCGCTCTCCAGTTGGCGATAAAGATTAAACTCATCTGGCTCACGTCGGATTTCAACTACTCGGCGTTCGAGGACAAGGGCCTGGTGTTCGACGCCGGCATCGGCATCCACAACGGCAAGGTCATACGCGAGGCCAAAGATTGGCGGATGCGGAGCCGCGAGGCCGTACCGCGCATCGACGGTTTCGCCATCAACATCGGCAAAAAGGTGGAGGGCTTTTCGCGCGCGGGGCAGATGTTCAAGATATGCGTCAGCGGCAACGTCCGCTCGATACTGGAGCAGAACCGCAACTTCGCCGCGAAATTCTCTTCGGACAAACAACAGAAGCTCCGCGACTCGGCGATAACGATAGCCATCTTCGAGGTGGTATCTTTCCTCGACCACGAGATCTTCGTCTACCTGCCGCCGAACCTGAAGGAGCGAACCCTCAACCGGATTCTGGAACTCGTCCAGACGGCCCACCTCCGACGGGACCTGTTCTGGCTCTACCTGCTCGTCATGCGGTACTGGCTGATGGACGTAACCGGCAAAGAGGACTCGCAACTGGCGGCCGACCGCATCATACGACTGGGCGCCGCGATCATGAACTTCGCGTCCCAACTCAGCAAACAGGAGCAGACCTACCTCCGCGACTACCTCTCCTCCATCAACAACATGGTAGCGCTGGCCTACACCGCGCGCGGCCTCGAGTCCGACCGCCTCTTCGCCCGCAAGATATTCAACGCCACCATTTCCAAAATCGACCAGCAGAACGTCCCGGCGCGGCTTCACCTCGCCCACTACCTGCTCGACGCCGGGGATTATAAAACGGCCACGAAATACTGCGCCGACATCATGATGCTGGACCCGGGCAACCCCACCGCCAGGGCGTTACTCGACAAAGCGGCGCACGAGGCCGCCCGCGCCCATGCGGAGGCGGCGAGCTAACGCGATGGCTACGCGCCTTCACATATACGCAGCTCTCGCGGTCGCGGCCGGCCTGGCGGCCTCCGTTCTCGCCGAATCGGGGCCGCTGCCCAAAGGCGTTATTAAACCTAAAAGGGGCGGTACGGTACCCACCGCGGTCTGGCTCGCCGAGACCGGCGCGCTGTTCGAGGATTTCCTCACGGCCCGGCGCGACCTGGACGAGCTGGTCGAAGCCGGCGGGTTCGCCGACGACCCGGCCCGACTGGAAAACGCCATAAACCGGCAGACCGTCCCGGCCGCCAAGGCCACGGTAGATTTCTGCACGGCCTACGTCCCCGATTCCAAATGGGGCGAACAGCTCCGGCTCGAGGTCATAGACGCCACGGTCAGCTCGCTCGCGGCCGACGCCCACATCGTCGACGTCCTCCAGGGGCGCGCCGAATCCCGGGTACCCATCGCCGACATGTTGGCCGAACAGAAGGAGATAAGCAACGACCTGATAGCGCGCGTCCACCAGCGCATACTGAACGCGCCCAAAAAATACCGCCTTAAGCCGGAGGAACTCACGCCGTCGAGAGAGTATTACTTCCAGGACTTCCGCCTCCCGCCTCGCCCCTAACCAACTCATAAATAAGCACTTATAGGATTAAGCCGCCCTCCGGGGCGGCCTTTCTTCGTCTCCGGGGGAGCGGAAAAACCTTTATCCGGGGAGGGCGTTATGATATAAGTTATATTCGCTTACGCCCGAATCCGATATCCCGAAACCACATGGCCGCCATTACCAACGTCAAACGGTTCGGAACGCTCGGCGAGGAAGACTACGCCGCTATGGGATTCCGCGCCGGCCTCGAAATCCACCAACAGCTGTTGACCGCATCCAAGCTGTTTTGCCGCTGCCCCGCCGGCATCTACTCGCACGACTTCGACGCCGAGCTCCTGCGTCACATGCGACCCACCCTGTCCGAGATGGGCGAATACGACGGCACGGCCCTGATGGAGTTCAAGACGCGCAAGAACATAATCTACCGGACCAACCAGGAGACGTGCTGCACGTACGAGATGGACGATACGCCGCCCTTCGACATGGACGAGGAATCCGTCGACATCGGCCTGAAAATCGCGCTGCTCCTGAATTGCAATATCGTCTCCGAGATGCACATCATCCGCAAGCAATACCTGGACGGCTCGATCCCGACGGGTTTTCAGCGAACCGCCATCGTGGGCGTCGAGGGTTACGTGCCGTATCGGGACCGCCGCATAGGGATAAAACAGCTCGCCGTCGAGGAAGATTCGTGCCGGGAGGTCGGCGACGAAGGCCACTACCGGATATACCTCACGGACCGGCTCGGGATGCCGCTCATCGAAACCGTTACCCACCCGGACATGAAGACGCCGTGGGAGATCGCCGACGTGGGCCAGATCCTGCGCCGCCTCACCCGTTCCACCGGCCTCGTGCGCACCGGCATCGGCGCGGCCCGCGAGGACGTGAACGTATCCGTGACCGGCGGAACGCGCGTCGAGATCAAAGGCGTACCGCGGCTCAAAGCCATACCGCACCTGACCCACAACGAGGCCATGCGGCAACGGGCGCTTCTCGACATCCGTCACGAGCTCAAGCGCCGCGGCATAACGAAGCGGTTATTCCGCGCGACGGTCGAAGACGTGACGGACGAGTTCGCGAAAAGAACACGCCTGCCGCCCGGCCGGGCCGCCCGGGACGGCGGCCGCGTCTACGCCGTGGCGCTCCGCGGTTACCGCGGCATCCTCGGCGCCCGCACCCAGGAGACCAAACGCTTCGTCGACGAGATATCGGACCGCGTCCGCGTCGTGGCGTGCCTCGACGTCCTGCCGAATATCTACGACGACGAAACGCAGCGACGTCGCCTCGGCGACAAGACGTGGCGGAGGCTGCGCCGCAAGCTCAAGACCCAGGCCCGCGACGCCGTGGTCGTGGTGTGGGGCCCCCCCCGGGACGCCCGCCTGGCCGCCGACGAGATCGTACTGCGCGCCCGGGAGGCGACGATGGGCGTGCCGTCCGAGACGCGCCAGGCCCTCGCCGACGGCACCAACGGCTTCGAACGCGTCCTCCCCGGCCCGGACCGCATGTACCCCGATACCGACCGGCCGCCCATAACGATAACGGAAGAGCGCGCGGCCGCACTGGCCGAGCAGCTCCCCGAACCGATTTGGGTCCGCGAATCCCGCTACCGCGAGTGGGGCGTCCCGGAGGATTGCGTCGAACCGCTCGCGACCTCGCCGTGGGCGGAGACCTTCGAAAAGGTAGTCCGCGAATACGGCGTGGAAGCCAAGTTCGCCGCGACGGTCTTTATCCACAAGTTCAAGTATTGGAAGCGTCGGGGGTGGCCACTCCACAAGCTTACCGCCAACGACGTGGAAAGGACCTTCTCGCAGTACGGCCGGCGCAGGATAACGCGGGAGGCCGTCGTCGTAGCCTTCGAAGCGTACTTGACGCAGGGCGAGCTCATGCGGCGGGTCCTCAACGACCTGACGCACCGCCGCGAGGCGAGAGCCCGCTTTCCGGGGGCCGCGAAGCGCGTCAAGCTTCGCGTCCGGAGGCGCCGGTTTCCCAACGGCCCGGGCGCCGCGCGCCGCTTCGCCATGGGCGTGCTCATGGCCGACTTCCGGGGACTGATACCCGGCGCCGAGATGGCCGAAATCGTAACCGCGGAAATCGCCCCCGCAAACGAAGAAACGTAGCGCGGAGAGGACAGCCGTATGGACCGCCTTAAAAAAGCGTCGGAATACGTCGCAGCGGCCGGTCAGGCGCACCACCACCTCGAGCTCGGCCTCGTCGGCCTCGAGCCGGGGCGCGCCAGGGCCGACCTCGTCGCCGAGATAGCCGCCCTGCAAAACGACGACGGCTCGTTTGCCGGAACGCGCGGCCGCGGCGAGGCGGGAAGCGTTCCCGCAACCGCTTCCCGGACGGAGCTCTTGCGCCGCGCCGGCGAAGGCGAAGCCGCGCAGCGGGGGGCCGCGTGGCTCGCCGCCCGGCAGCGCGAGGACGGCGGCTTCTGCGAAAACGCCGCCCTCGCCGCCACCCTCAAACCGGAAGGGGAATGGTTCTCCGCGGAAAATACCGTCACGTGGATTACCGGCGAGGCGATGGTGGCGCTGGCGGCCGCCGGGGGGTTCGGCCCCAACGTCACCCGGGCGCGTAACCTCCTGCTGCGCACCCGGAACCGGGACGGCGGCTGGCCCGGCCAGGTGGCCGAGGGCTACCCCGACCGGACGGACCTCTGGACTATCAACGGCGTCGTCCGGGGGCTCCTGGCCGCGGGCATCGCCCCCAACCACGACGTCTTCGCGGGCCTCGCCGGGGCGCTCTCGCGGCAACAAGGCCGCTGGCGCAACCCCATCGAGAACCCGCTCCCGTCTTTGATGTCCCTCGGCCGGCGCGGGACCGACGCCGACGTCCTATTGTGCCTTAAGCTGCTGGCCGAGACGCAAAACCGGGACGGCGGCTGGCCGTACCTCGCCGGCGGCGAGTCGCACCCGGACCCGACGACGGCCGTCCTGACGCTGCTGGCGAAGTACCGATTATCCCCGGCCGCCTGACGGCGGGCATAAATGGCAATGCGCCCTATGGTTAAAAAGGAACCGGAACAAGACCTTTACAAAGGCTACCGCGGCGACGCCCTCAAGTGCCTGAAGAAGTACGGCGTCAGGGTGTGGAGCGACGTGGTCATCGACTCGCGGCGCGGCCGCTTCGAGGGGCGGATACTCCCGCGAACCGAGTCCGGCGACGATAAACATATCGTCATAAAAATCGCTTCCGGTTACAACGTCGGCGTGGCCGTGGACGGCATAACCGACGTCCGGGAGACCGGCTACACCGTAGCGCACTACAAGATCCCGGAGAAAGAGTTCCCGTTTAAGAAGGGCCAGCCCTTCGTCAAACTTCTGGGTACGGGCGGCACCATCGCCTCGCGGCTGGATTACCGCACCGGCGCCGTCATCCCCGCCTTCACGCCCGGCGAGCTCTACGGCGCGGTCCCGGAGCTGGCCGATATCTGCAACCTCGAAACCGAAAAGCTCTTCGGCGTCTTCTCCGAAAACATGGGCGCGCAGGAGTACGTCGCGCTCGCGAAGGCCATCGCGCGCGAGGTCGATAAGGGCGTCGACGGCATCGTCGTAGGCCACGGGACCGACACCATGCACCACACCGCCGCGGTCCTCTCGTTCATGGTCCAGAACCCGCCCGTCCCCGTCGTCCTCGTCGGCAGCCAGCGCTCCAGCGACCGGCCTTCCTCGGACGCCGCGCTCAACCTCATCCACGCCGTCAAGGCCGCCGCGGAATCGGACATCGCCGAAGTTACGGTGTGCATGTTCGGCCCCACCTCGGACCTGTACGGCCTGTTGCACCGCGGCACGCGCGTCCGCAAGATGCACTCCTCCTATCGGTCGACCTTCCGGACCATCGGCGACGTCCCGCTCGCCACCGTCAACCGCGAATGCATTACGCCCCTGCGCGACGACTACGCCCGCCGCCGCGACGACCGCAAGTGCGTCGTCAACACCGCCTTCGAAGAACGGGTGGCGCTCATATATTATTATCCCAACATGCACCCCGACGTCTTCAACGCGCTCGTCGACCTGGGCTACCGCGGCATCGTAATCGCCGGGACCGGCCTGGGCCACGTCAACAAACCCTGCTACCCGGCGCTCAAGCGCGCGCAGGAGGCCGGCGTCGCCGTCTACATGACGGTCCAGACGCTGTGGGGCTACGTCCACATGGACGTGTACGAGACGGGCCGCGACATGCAGGGCCTCGGCGTCATCCCCGCGCAGAACATGCTGCCCGAGGTCGCGTACGTCAAGCTCTGCTGGGCGCTGGGCCAAACCGACGACCTCGCCGAGGCCAAGCGCATAATGCTCACCCCCGTCGCCGGCGAGATTACCGACCGAGAACCCACCTACGGCTACCTAATCCTCCAGTGCGGCCTGCCCGAAGTCGAGGTTTTCATCAGCGGCCACTGGATGTTGCGGCCGCGCCGCAGCATAAAAAACGCCGGCCCGCGGGCCGGTTTTAAAATTTGGTTGATATTTCGTTCTATATAGTTAAGAATAATCTAATAAGAACCTAATGATATTCATGGTGAG
>DATKXQ010000004.1:0-5158 GCA_035528975.1 bacterium | reverse complement strand
GGGGTACGCTTTATCGCCCGCGGTGGTGATGACGCCGAAAGGCTGGGGGTAGATTACCTCGTGGCCCCGGTAAGCGGACTTCCCGATTTCGCACATCCCGATGCAGCCGTCGACGCACGTCACGCACATACCCGACGCCGGGACGACGGAATCTTCGGTCCGGTTTTTGGTCAGCGTGGCGGCCGAGGCGTTGATCTTGGATAATGACATCCTCTTACGACTCCTTTCCAATATTCTTTATTTTTCTATCTCGCAGGCGACGCACGGGTCCATATAGCACATCATGTCGTCGAACTGTTCCTTCTCGACACACGGCGGCGCGAGGTTGGCGCACCCGCCGCATATGGCCTTCTCGGGCTCCGTGTACGTGCAGCGGAGCCGGCACGCCGGGCATATGTACATGCACCCCCCGCAGAGCCGGCACTCGTCCGATTTGACGTCGAACGGCGTACCGATGCTGCGGCGTTCTCCCCGGCCGCGGAAGCCGATGGCCTTGGCCATCATCTGTTCCTCGCACATCCGGACGCACAGGCCGCACATTATGCAGTCCTCGTACTCCTGCTTGAAGCGCTGTTGCCGCACGTCGTGGGCGGAGGCGAGGTCCTGTATGACCTTCGACTGCGGGCACGACGCCAGGAGCAGCTCTATCACCATCCGCCGGGCCCGGAGTACGCGCGCGGAGGCCGTCCGGACGACCAGCCCTTCTTCCGCCCGATACGTGCACGAGGACACCAGCTTCGCCCGCGGCCCCTCGCCTATCTCCACCACGCACAGGCGACAGGCGCCGTAGGGCGAAAGGCCCTCGTGGTAGCACAGCGTCGGGACCGGGAAGCCGTAAAACTTCGCGGCCTCGAGGAGCGTCGTCCCCTCCTCGACTTCCACCGGCAGGCCGTTTATCTTCAAATTGACCATGTGGCGTTATCCTTTTCGTTACTACGTCCGTTCCGGAACCGTATCGGCGCGCCGCCTCGCGTCACCCGCGCACGACGGCGTCGAATTTGCAAACTCCGTAACACGAGCCGCATTTATTGCATTTATCGGGGTCGATCGCGAATAGTTTTTTAAGCTCGCCGGCGATGGCGCTTTCGGGGCAGGCCTTGGCGCACGCGCCGCACCCGGTGCACGCCTCCGCGTCGACGGAGTAAGTGACGAGCGCTTTACAGACGCCGGCGGGGCATTTCCCGTCGCTGATGTGCGCCTCGTACTCCTCGCGGAAATAGCGCACGGTCGAGAGCGGCGGATTGGGAGCCGTTTGCCCCAGGCCGCACATCGTCGTATCCTTGACGACGGCCGCGAGCTCCTCGAGAAGGTCGAGACTTTCGGGCGCCGCTTCGCCCCTCGAGATGTCGTCGAGGATCTCGTACATGCGCTGCGTCCCCTTGCGGCACGTGAAACACTTGCCGCAGGATTCGTCTTTGAGGAAATTCGTGAAGTACTTAGCGACGTCCACCATGCACGTATCGTCGTCCATGACGATCATGCCGCCGGAGCCCATAATCGAACCTACCCGGGCCAGGCTGTCGTAGTCTATGGCCAGCTCGAACGAGGAGGCCGGGATGCAGCCGCCCGAGGGGCCGCCCGTCTGGACCGCTTTAATGTTTCTCTTCCCCGAAGGGCCGCCGCCGATGTCGTACACGACCTCTTTGATGGTTATGCCCATCGGGACCTCGACCAGGCCCGTGTTTTTAACTTTGCCGACGAGGCTGAATATCTTCGTTCCCTTGCTGGTCTCGGTGCCGACCTCGGCGAAGGCGGCGGCCCCGCGGCGGATTATCACCGGTATATTCGCCCACGTCTCGACGTTGTTTATCGCCGTCGGTTTGCCGTCGATGCCCTTCTCCACCGGGTATGGGGGCCTTTGGCGCGGCTCGCCCATCTTCCCCTCGATGGACTTCATAAGCGCGGTCTCCTCGCCGCACACGAAAGCGCCCGCACCCCGCACGAGCTCGAGTTCGAAAGAGAAACCGGTACCCAGGATATCCGCGCCCAAGAGGCCCAACTCCCGCACCTGGCGGAGGGCGATGACGAGATGTTTGATCGCGAGCGGGTACTCGTTGCGCACGTAGACGACGCCCTGGTTCGCGCCGGTAGCGTACGCGCCTATAAGCATCGCCTCGACGATGTTGTGGGGATTGCCCTCGAGGAGGCTGCGGTCCATGTACGCGCCGGGGTCGCCCTCGTCGGCGTTGCACACCAGGAATTTGCCGCCGCCGTTCGGCCTGTCGGCCAACATCTGCCACTTTAAGCCGGTCGGGAAACCCGCGCCGCCGCGGCCGCGCAGCCCCGAGGCTTTGATTTCCTCGACGACCCACGCCGGCTCGCCCCTCGTCAATACTTTAACCAGCGCGGCGTAACCGCCGTTCTCGACGTAGTTATAAACCCGGATCGGATCGACCTTCTCGTTTTGGGAGAGGAGGGTGCGGACCTGCTTCTTGAAAAAAGGTACGTCCGCTTCGCGCGCGATTCTCGCGCCCGTCCCGGCGTCCTCCCACAGCAGTTCCTCGAGGACGTCCCCCGCCGCCGCGGCCTCCACGATGCGAGACATGTCGTCGATGCCGACCTTGGGATAGAAGGTGCCGCCGGGTTCCACCAGCACCGACGGTTCCATCTCGCAAAAACCGTGGCACCCGGTGATGCGCAGGTTTACCTTCTCCGTCAAGTTTTTCTCCAGCAAGTCGCGTTTCGCCACGCGAATGAGGCCGTTGGCACCGCTGGCCTGGCCGCAAGTCCCGGCGTTGACGATTATCGTCGGGACGTCGGCGTCGCGGTCGTCCTTCAACCGGCCTCGCAACACATCGTATTCTTCGATAGATTTTAAACGCTGCATGATATTCCTTGTCCGTGAAATTCGGATAATACCTGCGGCCCGCCGGGAGGAGGCCGTTACAGGTTAACGCCGTTGACGTCCAACATATGACACTTACATCCGCGCCGCGAGCATATCTGCACGACGCCGCCGCCCCGGACAATCATAGACACCATCGGCGCGCCGCACTCGGGGCACGCCGCCGCGCCCCGCAATTCGGCGTGGCAGTGGGGGCAGAAGAAATTGACCACCGTGTCGTTCGGTATCCCGTATTCGGATTCGACGTTGTAACTGCCGTACAGGCTTGACAACCGCAACCAACCGTGTTCGCGGCCGAAAGACATCGTCACCCGGATGGACGGGTGTTCGTCGATAGCGTAGCCGTAGTCCATCAAACTGTGGTTGCACCGCGGGCAGTTCACCTGTATGGGGAATATGCGGCGGTCCGAAGATAAGTCGACTTCGTCGAGGCCGGCGCGGGTCTTCGCGAGGATGCGTTTGACTTTGGCCGGGGAGACCTTCGAGAAATAATGGCCGTCCACGACGGCGATCGGCCCCAGCGCGCAGGCGCCGAGGCAGGCGACGGTCTCCAACGTGAATTCCCTATCGGCCGTCGTCTCGCCGGCCGCGACGCCGAGCTGGCGCTCGAACTCCTCGGCCACGGCCGGGCCGCCCCGCACGTGGCAGGCCGTACCTAAGCACGCCGAGACGAGGTGTTTGCCCCGCGGCTTGAGGCTGAAGTACTTGTAGAAAGTCGCGACGCCGTAGATGTCGACCAGCGAGACGCCCGTATTGTCGGCCACCACTTGCAGCGCCCGGGGGGGGAGGTAACCGTACTTCCCCTGGATCTCTTCCAATATCGACATAACGGCGCCCCGCTCGCCGGCGTGGTTCTCGACGACCTCGAGCAGGCTGGGCGTCTCGTAACTTTCGAAAAGGTCGCATTCCCAGACCGCGACGTCGGCGTTCTTCAATCGATGCGCGCACGCGGCGGCGTGGATGCAGGTCGAACAGATGCCGCGATAAACCGAAGCGGCCGCGGTACCCGTCGCGTTCCTCGCGGCCCCCGCCTCCGCCGCCTTCGTCTGCGTCGTTCCCATCAACGTCTCCTTGACTTGTGACCCCGGAGTTTACCCGGTAGCCCTAAAGGGTACGAAGGCGGACGCTATTCGTATTCCTCGCAGTGCCACACGCCGCCCTCGGGCCGCGGAAAGGAGCAATACTCGCGCGTCGCGCAATTCTTACACAGACCGCGATACTCGACGAGAAGCGCGTCGCCGTCGCGCGGCCGGGACCTTCCCGGGGCCGCGGCCGAGGCCGCATCGCCGCCCACGAACGTACCGTTCAGACGTACGTAGTCGTCGTAGTTTTCGCATTCCCAAATAGGTACGCCGGCGTTCCTCATGCGGTGGGCGCATCCGGGGGCGTGATTACACGTGGAGCAAATGGCGAGGTACTCGTCCACGCCTCGGGTCGTTTCCACTGCCGCTGTCTTTTCGGCCCCTGCTTTTGTTCGCGGCATCTCGGTCTCCTTTTTGAAAGGAAAGATTACGATCTTGATAACCGTTATTAATACTTGCAAATAACGTGCCAGCGGCCGAAAACGGCCCTTTGTTTCGAGGCCGGTGCCCTAAACTAAATAAATTAAAGGATTTAGGAGATCTGTGAATTATTAAAAAAACGGCTGGCCGAGGGATGCCGCCGTTGAAGTCGCCGAAATACGTGGGGAGGAAAAGGCCGGTGGGGAGATTTTCCCCGGCGGCGATGCTAACTTTACGGTTTCTCTTCCCCCTTCTTCAACTTTTCGCGAAGGGTCTTACGGTCGATTCCTAATATTCTTGCCGCTCGGCTCTTGTTGCCGTCCACGCTCGCGAGGACGTTGGCGATGTGTTCGGCTTCCAACTCCCGCAACGTTCGTCTGAGGCCGGAGCCGGCCGCGCTTTTGAATCTCATTAACGACGGCAAATCGCGGACTTCTATGACGTCGTTCTCCGTCATAACGGTGAAGCGTTGGATAACGTTCTCCAGCTCGCGGACGTTGCCGGGCCAATTATAGTCTTTCATAACCTCTATGGCCTCGTCGGAAAGGCGGGGGGTGGGCTTTCCCAGCTCCTGGGCGTATTTGGCCATAAAGTGGCTCGCCAACAACAGGATATCGTCTCCCCGTTCCCGCAGCGGCGGGATATTTAACGTGATTACCGCCAGGCGGTAGTAGAGGTCGTCGCGGAAGGCCCTGTTGTTTACGAGGCTCAGCAAATCCTTGTTGGTAGCGGCCAGGACCCTGACGTCTACTTTATGCGACCGCCTCGAGCCGACCATGAAGACCTCCTGGTCCTGGAGGACGCGCAGGAG
>DATKXQ010000003.1:0-2184 GCA_035528975.1 bacterium | reverse complement strand
TCGGCCTGACGTTCCTCGGCGGTTCGTTGTACGTCCACACCCACCCGCCGGTTTACCCGATATTTTTAGGCGGGGTTTACGCGCTGGGAGGGGGCGAGGCGGCGGTGCGGTGGGTGCAGCTGGCCTTGGCGCTCGCGACGCTGGTCTGGGTCTTCTTGACGGCGCGCCGCGTTTTCGGCGAGGCCGTCGCGCGGGCCGCACTACTCGCGGGCGGGGCGTACTTTCCCACGGCTTTTTACGTTACGCAATTGCTGTCCGAGGTGCTTTTCACGTTCTTCCTCGTCCTGGGGGTATACTTTTTAATAACGGCGTCGGCGCGCGATCGTCGGGCATGGTGGCTCGACGCCGCGGCGGGCGTTACGTTCGGCGTCGCGGGGTTGACGCGCGCCGTCGCGTTGGCGGCCGCTTTGGCGATTACCGTCTTGATTTTAATAAGACGGGGGACCCCGGGGCGGCGGAGGTGGGCCTCGGTCGCGGCCTTCGCGGTCGGCGTCGCCGTCCCGGTATTGGCGTGGAGCGGCTACGTTTACGGCGAGACGGGCCGGCTGGTGCTGGTGGATACGAAGAGCGCCGAGGTTTTATACTTGGGCAACAGCCCCGGCACGCCGATGCACCACGCCTGGGATATCATCGGCGGGACGGCGGGATACTTCGTCGCGCCGGAGGGCGTACGCGCGGGCGGCATTTACGGTCGGTCTCGGGTCTTGAGCGTCGCGGCGTTGAAATACATGGCCGCTCACCCCGTCCAAACCGCGCTGCGGTTCGCGTCGAAATCCGCCGATATGTGGGAGGTGGAGCGGTGCTTCGTCGGCTCCTGGCGCCAGGGCTTCCTCCCGAATGCGCCCGCGCCCTGGATATATTTCTTTATCGCGGCCGAGGTAGCGGCTTCGGCGGTGGCGCTCGCGCTGTTTTGGTTTACGGTCCCCTTGATGGGCAGGAACCTCTGGCGCGGCCTTACGCTCGCCGTGGTCCTGAGCACGGCCGTCGCTTACGCCGCGACGTTGGCCCATTCCCGCTATAACTACCCGCTCATGGTGCTCGGCACGCCGGCGGCCGGCTACTTCTTCGCCGACGTCCTGCCCCGATGGAGGGCGCGAGCTATTCCCTCCCGTCGCCTCCTCCTGGCCGGCGCCGTCGTGGCGGCCTTGGTCCTCGTGTGGGGGAGGATGGTTTGGTTGTTCGTAACGCGGGGCAGCTGACGGCCTGCGGCCGGCGCCGATAACACCATACCAACGGACATGACGACCCCTCGAGCGAAAAGCGAGCCGCACCCCTTAGGCCGCGAGTCGCGGTTCGCGTTGAGCATCCTGTGCCTGACGGTTTTCGTATGGGCGTCGTTCATCGTCGTCATCGGCGATTACCCGCCGGTCAGCGATCAACGCGAATACCACTTGGTAGGGATGAGGCTGGCGGACGGCCTGGGGTTGACGTACCCCTCCGGCACCGTCTACGTTCACAGCCACCCGCCGTTGTACCCCGTTTTTCTCGGTTTAATTTACGCCGCGGGCGGCGGAAACGCCGCCGTCCGGGTGGTCCAGCTCGCGCTCGCGCTGGCGACGCTCGTGTTGGCCTATTTTACCGCCCGCCGGGCTTTCGGCGTGCGCGTCGCGCAGGCGTCGTTGGCGGCCGGCGCGCTGTATCTACCGACGGCCTTCTACCTGTCGCAGCTGTACTCCGAAATACTATTCACGTTCCTGCTGGTCGCAGGGGCATATTTGTTCTTGGTAGGGCTGGAGCGTCGCCGCGGCTTCCCGATTTGCTTCGCCGCGGGCGCGCTTTTCGGCGCGGCCGGCCTCACCCGCGGCATCGCGTTGGCCGTGGCGCTGGTTTTGGCTTTCTACATGTTGCTGCATCGCGGCCCGGCCTTCGGGCGCCGCGCGGCGAAAACCGCCGCGGTGGCGTTGGGCGTCGCGGCCGCGGTGGCACCGTGGAGCGCGTACGTCTACCGCGAGACGGGGCGCGCGGTCCTCGTCGATACGAAGAGCGCCGTCATATTTTATTACGGCAATTGCGAAAGCACGCCCGACCACCACGCCTGGGATATCATCGACGGCGGCGGCGAGTTCGTGGCGCCGGCCGGCGCCGCCGCCGCGGCGGACAGGTTCGAATCCTCCCGGCTTAATTTCTCGGGGGCCCTTAAGTACATAGCCGAGCATCCGGGCCGGACCCTCCTCCGGTTCGTTT
>DATKXQ010000002.1:0-2455 GCA_035528975.1 bacterium | reverse complement strand
TCTGTTATGGTTTATATAGTTTAAAAATAAGGGAGGTGATATAATGCCCGATGGACAATCCGCGCCCCCGCCCAACCACCACGTTTGCGTTATGTACGTATTAGCCGAGAACGCGTGGGGCGACGGGTACCTGCCCATGCCGGGGCCGTATTATATACGGCTTTGGTATTACGCCTGGGGAGAACAAGAGTGGCGTCCTTGGCAAACGCGAGGCCCTTTCTCCGACGGCCAAGGCACCTCGTTCCACATTCCGATCGGCAATTACACGTGGAAGGTTGACGCGGTCAAGATGTGTATTACGGACCCGCCGGACCCTTGGCAAAACGTGTCCACCCCCATGGAAGGAACGGGGAACGTACTCGAGTGCACTTATACCGACGGCTTCCTTTCCTTCGCGCTAGCGGCATAATACGGGGGGCGCGCTTGGAGCGCGCCCCTTTAACGAACTAGTCTGTTATGCGGGCGTTATTAATATCGATAAATTTCGCTCTCGCGTGTTCCGCCCTCGCGACGTACCCGGGCAGCGTAATATCGTCTTTTTACGCGGCGCCGCTAACCTACGGTATCGTGTCGTACTTCCCCCAAGGCCTTACGTACGGCGACGGTTACTTGTGGGTTATTTACGCGGAGGGAATCGTTACTAAACGCCAGTTCCCCACCGGCTCTTTAATCGCGACGTTCGTATGCCCGCCGCCCGCGTGGGGCGGCGAAATCTCCTGGGACTCCCCGCGTAAATACACGTTCATAAGGAGCGTCTATACCGGCGTATATTGCGTCGATTCGAAAACCGGGTCCATAATGGGCTCTTTTCCCAAACCGCCCGGGGCAGGTCCGTTATACGGCATCGAATATGACGACTACTACGGAGGGCGGCCCATTTGGGTCGGTGACGGTTATACTGTATGGAACCTAACTACGGCCGGTTCCGTAATGAACAGCTTCGACGCCTCTTCGTGGCCACACCGGCCTATCGCCTTCGCCTCCGATAGCGATACCCCCGGCGGCCCTTATCTCTTAGTCGGCGCGGTCCGCCCCGCCGCGTCCCCCTGGGTATATATAGTCAAACCCGCGGACTTCTCCGTCCTAAGCTCTTTCGTTTCCCCTTTATACCCGAGTAGCATGGTAGATATTGCCTGGGACGGCCGGTATTTATGGGGTTTGGAAAATTGCGAGGCCACCGTCGGTTGGGTTAAACGTTTCGTCGTTTATTCGTCGCCCGCCGTCGCGCCCGCGTCGCTCGGCCAGATAAAAGCGTTGTATAGATAGGTAATACTTATAAGAAACCGCCGGCCGTCGTCGACGGCGGCGTCATAACGAGCCGCACCCCCGCCGACCTCCCGGCCTTCTGCCGCGCTATAATCGCGTCGATGCCCGCGTAAATTTATCCCGAAAGGAAAAAGCCAAAGGCCGGCGCGAGCCGGCTTTTTTCAACTTCCCGCGCGACGCGCTAAGGCCACTCGAGCCGCCACGCCGTTAATGGTTTTACGGCGTCGGCGTCGAACGTAACGACCCACGTACCGTCGCCGCTCGCCGCCACCGCGAAACCCTCGCCCACGGCCGCCGGCTCGCCCCCCTCCGGCCGCCAGTAGAACTCGACGTTCCCGTTCTCGAAGGCGCCGTCGCGGGCCGGCACCGGGATTATTACCCCGGCCGCACCCGCGGCGCCGCGGGAGGTCGGGACCAGCCGCCATTGGCTCGGTAGATAGGGCGAGCTGCGGACGCCTTCCGAGAGCTTGCCGGCCAACCTGGCCATCGCCTCGTCGCGGCCCGCGAGCGCGGTCGTCTTGGCGGTATCGACGTTGTAGCCGTAGAGCTCCAGGCCGCTGACGGTCGGCGCCTTGCTACCCCCCACCTCGCGCCCCACGACCAGCCGCGCCTCGCCGACCCAGTCTATAAAATCGCCGCCCGCTACGGGCAAAGACTCGCGGTTATCGGATTCCAAGTCGTAAATCACGGGCCTCGTAACGTAGCCATTTCCGGCGAAGCCGTCGTAATACAACGACTGCTCCAGGGAAGCGGCGTCCATCCCGAATTCGCGGCACAACCGACCGCCGCGCGAAAAAGGCGGGTCGACGGTGTTGTCTATCACTTCGACTTCCTCGCCCACCGCCACCTTCTCCCACCGTTCGTCGAAAGCGGCCGACCACACGCCGCTCAGCTCGAACGGCGGCTCCTCGCCTCGCATCACGGCCAACGTAGCCGCGTACGGCTCGCCCTCGAACGCGGGCCACGCGAAGACCGCGAGCGCTTCGCCCGCGCCGTCGTTCGCCACGGCCACCCCGAGCGAAGGCGCCCGCGGCGCCCGGAGCGGGTATGCGGCCGCGACGCGCGGCGCCGCCGCGCACGCCCTTGCCGCGAGGAGGGCCAACGCGAGCCAGGCCGCAGCTATCCCAATTTTTCGCATTCGGGTGTGGGGTCGAAAAGCTCGCCGCCGAGGGCCGCGGCGGCCGCCGCC
>DATKXQ010000001.1:0-2837 GCA_035528975.1 bacterium | reverse complement strand
CGGCGCCCGCCCGCGCAGCCATTTTAAGTGGACTGCCGGCGCTCCCGGCTCCGCCGCCGCCCCCTCGGCCAGCGCGAGCGCCGGCACCCACACCACGTCGGACCCCTCGCACACTACAGGCCGCCGCCGCCGTTCCTCGAGCGGCACTTTGGCGTCGACGAAGATGTCTTGCAGCTTTTTCCTGCCGCCCAGGCCCACGGCGCGGACGTAATCGCCCTCCCGCCGGGAGCGCACGCGCAGCGGCGCCGCGGCGAAGCGCTCGTCGAGCCAGACCTCCGCCAGGCCCAGGCCGCGCAGGCGCGCGGGCGCGCGCGCAAGGTCGGCCGCGATTTCCACGCCGGCCGGCGGTACCCGCGTGCGGCCGGGCACCGCCAGCGCCGCCTCCCACGCCGAGAGCGCCGGCCCGCGTTCGGCGCGTCGGAACGTTACGCCGTCGCGGCCTCGCTTCGCGACGACGCCCGACGGCAGGCAGACGGCGTCGCCCTCGCGCAGCGAGAGCGCGTCCTCCACGTGCCGGCGGCCCAGGCCGTGGCTCGAGCCGACGAGGTCGCGAAATACCCGCCTTACGGCGCGGCCGCGGAGCTCGGCCGGCAGCGCCGCCGGGAAAGCGGCCTCGAGGCCGATTTCGCGGCCGCCCGCGGCGACTACCAGCCGGGAGAGCAGCGCCGCCGTCCGGCGCTCGAGCGCGGCCTCGTCGGCGCGGGCCGCCGCGGCCAGCGCCGCGAATGACGCCCGGGCGCCCGGCATCCGCGCCTCCAGCGCCGGCAGGACCTCGTGCCGAAACCAATTCCGCGCGAAAGACGTATCGCGGTTGGTGGGGTCCTCGCGCCACGAGGCGCCGAGGCCGTCGAGGTAGGCCAGGATTTCCGCCCGGCTGCGGCCGAGCAGCGGCCGTACGAATATGCCCGCCGCCGGCGGCATTCCCGCCAGCCCGAGCGTCCCCGTCCCCCGCGTAAGGTTCAAGAGTACCGTCTCCGCCTGGTCGTCGAGGTTGTGGCCCAGCGCGACGGCGTCGGCGCCGAAGTCCGCCGCGGCGCGGGCGAGGAAGGAGCGCCGGGCGACGCGGGCCGCGTCCTCGGGCGAGCGACCCCCGCTCGTCGGCAGCGACCGCACGTCGACCCGGGCGGCGAGGAGGGGCAGGCCCAACGAGGTTGCCTGGCGGCGGACGAAGGCCGCGTCGTCGGCGCTGTCGGGCCTCAGGGCGTGGTCGAGGTGCGCGACGCCGAGGCGCCACCGCTCGCGCCGCGCGAGCGCGTGAAGGCAGCGCAGGAGCGCGGTCGAGTCCGGGCCGCCGGAAGCGGCTACGAGTATCGCCGCGGCCGGGGGCAGTATCCCCTCGCGGCGGCACCACGCCCGTACGTTATTTTCGAACTCCGCGACCATCTTACTTCGGCGTCATAGTAGCGAGCGGGAGGACCAGCTCCGGGAGCGAGACGCCGCCGTGGTAGAATCCCCCTTCGAAGCGCCGGTGATATTCCCGCAGGTGATGGGAGAAGACGAGGTGCTTACTGCCCTGGGCCAGGACGTACGTCTTGGCGAGGTAATCGGCGGGCAGGCCGAATTCTTCGGGGTGGCGCACGAGGTACGCGCCGTCGCTTTCGGGCCGGAGGTCCCGGCCTACCCAGTACCGCGGCGTCTTCGTCGCGTCCTTGTCGGCGTAGACGACGGCCGGCGCGTCGGTGAACGTCGAGCCGTGGTCGGACGTCAGGATCACTACCGCCTCTTTGTCCTCTGCGATCTTTCGCAGCAGGTACTCGAGCGGCGAGCCGAGGTACCACGTCAGCGCCAGGCGCGGCAGCGCGTCCACGGAGGGAGCGAGGGCGTCCAGCGCCCCGCCCCGCCCCGACTCGTGCGTGACGGTGTCGATGAAATTGAAGACGAACGCGGTAAGCGGCCGCGGCGACAGCGTATCGGTTATCTTGCGAGCTTTCTTTTCCTGTTCCCGGTTCGCGAATTTATAATACTTGATCTTTCGCGCCCGGGGCGCGTGACGCGCCGCGTGGTCGGAGAGGAACTGCTCCTCGTGGCGGTTCAGCGATTCGCCCAGGCCGCTCTCCTCGCGGAAACCGTCCTTGTAACGCTTTGCGATTTCGAGCGGCGGCTTGCCGGCGAAGAGCGCGTTGCGGGCGTACAGCGTCGAAGACGGCAGCGCACCGCAGTACAGCGAGCGCTCGATGCGGTAGAGCCGCGCCAGGCGCTCCTCGAGCAACAGCCACTGGTCGAGGCGCAGGCAGTCGACGACGACGAAGAAGACCCTCCGGCCGGCCTCGACGTGCGGGAAGACGAATTCGTCGAGGATGTTCCACGAGATCGGCGGCGCCCCGGCCTCGCCCGCCACCCACGACGCGTAATTCTCGCAGAGGAACGCGGCGAAGGTGCGGTCGGCTTCGGCGAACATCTCGTTTTGCAGGGGGTCGAGCGCCGCCAGGTTCAGCTCGTCGATCTCCCGGCGGGCCCGGCATATCTCCAGGTAGAGGTCGGCCCAATCGGCGAACGTCGCCGCCGGCTCGTTTAACACCCGCTGGGCGCGGTTGTAATATTCACCCCACGAGCCGACGAAGCGGTCGCGGCGCAACCGGTCGATGTCCAGCACTTTTTTTAGGGAGGATAGGATCTGGTGGGGGTTGACGGGTTTCACCAGGAAGTCCTCGATTTCGCCGAAGTAGGCGTCGTCCATCAACGTCTCTTCGGTCGACTTCGTGACCATGATGACCGGCAGCGAGCCGTCCACCGCCTTGAGCTCCCGCAGCGTCTCGATGCCGTCCATACCCACCATTATCTCGTCCAGGAGGACCGCGTCGAAAGGCCGCTCCTTGACGAGCGCCACGGCGTCGGGG